>JAYVXB010000214.1:0-6918 GCA_043785585.1 Deltaproteobacteria bacterium
GAGATCGACGTGCTCGAAGGCAAGATGCGCTTCCTGAAAGAGCGCGCCGCGTTCTCGCAGATCACCGTCAACGTCAGCGCGCGACCGAAGCAGGCGATCGCGAAGGATCCGCCGCCGCCTCCCCCTCCCCCGCCGCCGCCTCCGCAGCGTGTCTTGGATCTCCCCGTCGATTGGTTCAATCGGCTCGGCATCAAACCCCTCTTGGACCTTCGGTGAACGTCATGAAGCTCTCTCTCCTCTCCGCGTCTCTCTTCGCGCTCTGCGTGGCCGGTTGCCACCCGAGCGCGCAACTCCAAGCTCCCGATGGCTTCGCGCAGCTCGAAGGACAAAAGTCGTACGAGTGGCGCGCCGCGAGCGCGCAGGGCGTCGTCCTCGCGGTGCGCACCGAAGCGAACGAGCCGCGCGCGAACGTCGACTTCTGGACCGACGCGATCGATCTTCGGCTGCGCCGTCAGGGGTACGCCGCCGAAGCACGCAAGGACGTGAAGAGCTCGAACGGCGCGGACGGCAAGCAGCTCCGCTATTCGCGCGTCGAGGACGGCCGCACGTACCGCTATTGGCTGACGGTCTTCGTGACGAGCGATCGCGTGTACGTCGTCGAAGCGGGCGGAGACAAGGACAGCTTCGATCCTGCGGAGAAGACGGTGGAGCGCGCGGTGCTGACGGTTCGCGCCGGCTGAAGCGGGAATACGCGTGGAGCCGCGCGGGTTCCGCCTCGGTGAGGTGGGCCGAGGCGCGCGCGGTGTTCGTCACGGCGGGCCGCCCCGTGCTTCACCGCGCGATGGCGCTCGGTACCGGAGTCGGTGTGCTCGCCGCGATCTTGTTCGCGCCGAACGGCGTGCGCGCAGCGGACGTCGCGCGGTGGATGCACGCGTCGGTGCTCGTGCGCGTGGCGCTCTGGGCCGCGTGGGTCGCGCTCGCGACGCCGGTCGTCGCGTCCGCGCTCGATGCGCCGGGGACGCGAACGCTGCGCACTCTGGTTCGACGTCGGACGCTGATCGTCGGCGTCGGATTTCTTTTCGCCGCGGCGCAGGTCCCGTGGGCGATCCTTTTCGCGCGGGGCAGCGGCGTCGCGGCGGCGGCGAACGCGCTCCTCCTCGCCGTCGCGCTCGAATCTTCCGTGCTCGCGAGCACGCGCCGTCCGCGCCACGCGATCTTCGCCGTGGCCGCGTCGGCGCTCGTCGTCGTGGATCTCCCCGCGCATTTCACGCTCCTGCCGGCCGCCGCGCTCGCGTACGCATCGACCGCCGCCGCGTGGCGAAGCCCGCCGGTCGCGCGAGCCTCGTCGCTGCGCTTCTCTCGGCCGACGTACCCCGCGCTCGCGATCGCGCTCGCGCAGCTCCTCGCGATCGCCCGCGCCGCGCGCGCACGGCTCTCGACCGCCGTGCTCACCGCGTCGATCGGCGGCGCGACGCTGTGCCTCTCCTGGCGAAACGATTCACCGCTGCACCCGATCGAGCGCGCGCTCGTGGTGCTGACGCTCCCGCTGTGCATCGTGGCGAGCGTTCTCGTCGCGCCGGCGCTCGGCGTCGAGGCGCGGCTTCGTCCGTACCTTCGCGCGACGCGTACCCCCGCGCGCGTGATCCTCCTCGGGCTCGCGATCGCGCTCTCGGCGCCGACCGCGGCGCTCGGAGCGACGTCGAGCGCCGTCGCCGTCTCACTCGCGGGCGCGTCACCGTGGCCCGTCGCGGCCGTCACGGGCGCCTGGGCGTGCGTCGTCGCGAGCGCGATCGCGATCTGGGCGCGCCGTCACGATCGCACCGCGCGCCGCGCTCCCGCGACGTTCGTGATCGGTGTCGTCGTCGTGGCGGGCGCGCTCACGTGGGTCGCGTCGTGGTGATCCTCGACGGCGTCCAGATGGCCTTCGGTACGCGCATCGTCTTGCGCCACGTGAGCCTCGAGGTCCGTGCGGGCGAGCGCGTGGTCGTGCTCGGCGAAAACGGCTGCGGAAAATCCACGCTCCTCCAGGTCGTCGCCGGAGTCCTCGACGCCGATGCTGGACGCGTCGAGGTCACGGGACCGATCGGCTACGCGCCCGAGAGGCCGGACATGCCGGAGCATCTCTTCGTGCGCGAATGGCTCGACGTCATCGCGTCGCTGAAGCGCGCGCGATGGCTCGACGCCGACGTCGACGTGCTGGCGGTGCGCTCTCTCCTCGGCGTGAAGATCGGCGCGCTCTCGCTCGGTCAGCGCCAGCGCGTTTCGCTCACCGCCGCGTTCATCGGTGCGCCGCCGCTCCTCGTGCTCGACGAGCCGACGAACGCGCTCGATGCGGAGAGCCGCGCCGCGCTCGTGGTGCGGCTGCGGGACGCGACGGCGCTCGTCGCGACGCACGATCGCGCGTTCGCGGACGAGCTCGGGGCGCGCGTGGTCGTGATGGCGTGTAAAATGGCGCGATGAAGAGCGTCGTCGGAGCGTTTGCGATCGCGCTGTCGCTCGGTCTGCAAGCGTGCGGCACGAGCTCGAGCGCGTTGGCGGGCGATGCGTCGTTCGACGCGTCGAGCGAGGCGGCGGCGGGCGACGCTGGCGAGACATCCGCGCCGTGCACGCCCAGCGACGTGTCGTCGTTCACGCCGATGTGGCGTCCGCCGAGCGGCGCGCATCAGGCGAAGTGCACGGCGACGCAGATCGATGCCTTCTACGCGGACTGCCTGTCGAACGCGGCGACGCAGACGACGTGCGCGACGTTCGGACGAGACGGAGGCACGGACGATCGCGCATGCGCGGCGTGCCTCGTGTCGAGGGCGAGCGATGCGACGCTCGGACCGATCGTCGTGCACGCGCTGGCCGCCGGCAGCTCTCAGGAAATCGACTTCGCAGGCTGCGTCGCGCTCGTCGATCCTTCCGCCGTCGAGTGCGCGAAGAAGTACCAAGCCGGCGTCGAATGCGAGCACGCCGCGTGCGACAGAGTCTGCCGCGGCGACGACAGCGTCGCGTTCGACCAGTACACGGGCTGCCTCGGCGCCGCCGACCTCGGCGCGTGCAGCGCGTACACGAAGGCCGGGCAGTGCGTTCTCGCGCTCGGAGCCGATGCGGGCGACGGCGGTGGCGCGGGCGACGCGACGTCGCGGTGCATCTTCGTGGGCACGACATTCGAGGCGCTCTACCGCGCGATCGCGCCGCTCTTCTGCGGTCCGTGAGCGCGATTCGTCAGCGCGCGTACCAAGCCTTGATGCGCGCGTCGTCGCGCACGGCGTCGTGGACGCGCGTGAGCTTGGGGAAGCCGGCGAAGATCGTCGCCGGGACGTGGTCGACGTTGCCGCCCGCGAACCAGCGCACCGCCATGTGAAGCTTCATGTCGACGACGTGGATCTTCGCGCCCGCGAAGAAAGGACCGCCGCCGATCTGACTCTCCACGCGCTCGCCCCACGTCGGAAAGTACGACGCGACGAGCTCCTCGCGCGCCTTCTTCTTCTCCGCCTCGTCCTTCATGCGGAGTGTCGGGGTGACCGCCGCGCGAAGATCCTCGACATGCGCCATCACCGCTTCGTGGCGCGCGGCGTCGAAGTCGTCCTTCGGGTGCAGGCCGTGCTGACGACCGATCAAGACGAGGATCGCGTTCGACTGCCCGAGCGGCGGACGCCCTTCCATCTCGAGCACCGGCATCGCGCCGAACGGCGTCTTCGGCTTGAGCGCCGCCCACTCGTCGCGCTTGATGCGGACGTCGTCGAAGTCGACACCCGCGACATGGAGCGCGAGGCGGCACTCTTCACCGCGGCTCACGGGGGCGTCGAAGTAGATCAGCTTGGGCTTGCTCATGGCGCGGAGTGTACATTCATCTCGAGACCAATGAGAACCCGGAGGGCACGTTGCGAAACCGGATCGTGATCCTCATGGCGGTCATCGTCGCCGTCGTCTTCGCGGCGTGGTTCGTGTTCCTGCCGAAGGAGTCCGCCCGGGTGGTCACCGACGCCGGCGCACGCGTCGCGACGCCCGAGGCGACGCCTCCGCCTCCATCACCGCCCACGATCGCGACGCCGGATCCGACGCCCACACCGGCGGCCCCGCCGAGCACCGCGGCAACCGCGAGCGCCCTCGCGATCGCCGACGCTGCGCCGATCGACATCGGCACGTTCCGCCCCGAGCCGCTCCCGGAGATCGACGCCTTCTCCAAGTCGCCCCCCGGGTCCGACCGATGGTCGCCCGAGCAGATCCAGCACCATCGCGACGGGCTCTTCGAGAACCTCGCCCGCCGCGAAGCCCAGCTCGAACGCGAGCTCGCCGCGGGGGACGCGAGGAGCAAGGAGCAGAAGCGCGTCACGCTCGAATACCTCCGCGCGCGCCGCGACGAGCTTCTGGCCGGCACGCGCACCCGCCCGCCGCGCAACGACGCCGAGCCCTGAAGCCGCCGCATCGACCTTCGCGTCGACTCCGCCTCGACCTCGCGACAAAGGCCGGCTAGAGACCCGTTCCACCGTGACCAACGATCCCGTAGAAGCGCGCCGCATCCACGAGGTGAAGCGCCGCAGAACGTTCGCCATCATCTCGCACCCCGACGCGGGCAAGACGACGCTCACCGAAAAGCTCCTCCTTTACGGAGGCGTCCTCCAGCTCGCCGGCGCGGTGAAGGCCAAGCGCGGACGCGCGGGGGCCGTCAGCGATTGGATGGAGATGGAGCGCGAGCGCGGGATCTCGATCACGACGAGCGTGCTCCAGTTCCCGTACCGCGGCTTGCAGATGAACCTGCTCGACACGCCGGGCCACGCGGATTTCAGCGAGGACACGTACCGGACGCTGCACGCGGTCGACGGCGCCGTCATGCTGCTCGACTGCGCGAAGGGCGTCGAAGCGCAGACGAAAAAGCTCTTCCGCGTGTGCAAGGAGCGGAGCATTCCGATCTTCACGTTCGTCAACAAGATGGACCGACCCGGCCGCGATCCGTTCGAGCTCATCGGCGAGGTCGAGAGCGTCCTCGGCATCGGCGTCTATCCGATCACGTGGCCGATCTTCCGCGGCGGGACGTTTCGCGGCGTCTACCACCGCATCGATCACAAGGTTTATCTGTTCGATGCGGCCGACGCGAAGTCGAGCGCGGAGCGCGGCGCCGAGAAACCTCCGGTGAAAATCACCGGCCTCGACGATCCGATGCTCAGGACGGAGCTCGACGAGGAAGGGTACGGCCACTTGCGCCACGACGCCGAGCTGCTCGACGCCGCCGGCGACGCGTTCGACATGGCGCGCTTCGAGCGCGGCGAGGTGTCGCCGATGATGTTCGGCAGCGCCATCAACAATTTCGGCCTCGAGGCGTTCCTCGACACGTTCATCAAGCTGATGCCGTCGCCTCCGCCGCGCGTCACGTCGGCCGGCACCCTCGACGCGACCGATTCGCACTTCTCCGGGTTCGTCTTCAAGATCCAATCGAACATGGATCGCGCGCACCGCGATCGCGTCGCGTTCGTGCGCATCTGCTCGGGCCGCTTCGAGCGCGGCATGAAGGTCCGGCACGTGCGCACGGGGCGCGAGATGCGGCTCGCGAACCCGACGCAGTTCGTCGCGCAGGAGCGCAGCGTCGTCGACGAGGCGTTCGCGGGCGACGTTCTCGGCGTCTACGATCCGGGCGTCTTCGAGATCGGCGACACCGTCACCGACGGCGCGAGCTTCACCTTCGAAGAGATCCCGAGCTTCGCGCCCGAGCACTTCACGCGCCTCATCGGCCTCGACCCGATGCGCCGCAAGCAGCTCACGAAGGGCATCGAGCAGCTCGGTCAAGAAGGGACGATTCAGCTCTATCGACCGGCGACGGCGCGAGCGAGCGAGATCATCCTCGGCGCCGTCGGGCAGCTGCAGCTCGAGGTCGTGAAGCATCGGCTCGACGCGGAGTACGGCGTCGAGATCCGCTACGAGCCAATCAACGTCCTCCACGCGCGATGGATCACGCGCAAAGACGGAGAGCCGGTCGACGTGCAAGCGCTGAGTCGCGCGCGCATCGGGCTCGTCGTCGTCGACGTGCGCGATCGTCCGGTCATCCTCTTCTCCGGCGATTGGGAGCTGAATTTCGCGTTGAAAGAGCAGCCGGACTATCTGTTCGCGGAGACGGCGCGCGGCGTGTTGATGCGCAAAGACTGAGCGCTATCCCTGACGCTCGATCCCGTGCTGCTTCCAGATCTCGCGAATCGAGCGCTGGAGATCGCCACGACGCTCGGCGGGTAGCGCAGCGAGCGCGTCGGACGCGAGCGCTTCGAGGCCGAGGCGCGGCGTCACTTTGAACGAGGCGACGGCGCCGTCGTCGCCGAAGACGACGAGACGGATGAACGAGGTGTCCTCCGCGGAGGTCGTGAGGAGCGCGCGCGCCTGATCTTTCCCGACTGCGTCCGCGAGCTCGCCCACGAGATCGTTCGCCGCGTCCACGAAGCGCGAATCTTCGTCCGTCGACGCGAGGAGGTCGAGACCGACGTCGAGCTTCTCGATCGCGTCGAGCATTTGTTCGATGCCGTCGCTGCCGACCACCGCGCCGTGATGCGGAGCGAGGACGATCGGTTGCGGATCGAGCCGTCGCACGCGTTCGACCGCCAGAGCGAGCGCGCGGCGCGTCGGCATCGTGATCTGGTGTAAGGTCTCGACGCCGGCCATGCTCCGTTCGCTGAGCGCGAGTCCCGACGCGCGGACGCCGCCGAAGAGCCCACCCGAGAAGAGCACGCGCGACGCGGGATCGAAGAGCATCGACGCGCCGCGAACATGGCAGAACGGCGTGGGGACGAAGACGATCTCGTGATCGGTCGCGAGCTTCATGCGCCCGCCGGCGAGGCTCTCGATCGCGGTGACGCGCTTCGTATCGAGGCCGTACAGCTGCGCGAGGTGCACCATGTCCTCGGAGCAAAGGACCTGCGCGCGCGGCGCGCTCTGCAGGATCGTCGCGACGTTGCTCGCGGCGTCGGCGTCGGCGCTACTGAGGAACACGTAGTCGAGCCGCTTGAGCGA
>JAYVXB010000215.1:0-20490 GCA_043785585.1 Deltaproteobacteria bacterium
TCACGGACGAAAACGCGAGCCGCCGCCTCGAGGATCGTCTCGACCATCTCGCGCGATCGCTCTTGCTTCGGCGCTTTTCTCGGGCGAGCGCGCGGTTTGGCGGGGCGGGGCATGCGGGGTGCTCGAACGCGAGTAGCGAATGCGAGCAATTGTTCGCATTCTAGGGGCACACGATTCGTGGAGGAAGCGATGAAGCTGAACACCGAGTGGACCGGCCTGATGAATTCGTACGAAGCGGACCACGCCGATCCGCGCAACCAAGCGTGCCATCGCGTCGGCATTCCCCTCATCGCGGCGAGCTTCCCGGTCGGCGCGACGGTGGTCGGGCTGCCGCTCGCGGTCGGTATGTTCACCGTCGGATGGACGTTTCAGTTCGTCGGTCACGTCTTCGAGGGGAAGAAGCCGTCGTTCGTGAACGACAAGCGCAACCTCGTCGTCGGGCTGCTTTGGTGGGCGAAGAAGATGGGGGCGAACGTCGAGCTCTCACACGCGACTGCCTGAGCGCGGCGATCCTCAACGCACGAACGTCTGCGTGACCTGACTCGTCGCCGCGTCGCCGCAGCACGCCTTCACCTTCTTTGCGCTTCCGCACGGGCACGGATCGTTGCGCCCGATCTTCTTCGGGACGATGCGCGCGATCTCGTCCGGTGGCGGGCGCGGTCCACGGCGCGTCGCGCGTCCGCGCTCGGCCGCCGTGTCGATCCCCGCACGAAGCTCCGCGATTCGCTCCGCCGTGAACCACGCGCGCGCCTCGTCTTCGAGACGCCGCGCCTTCGCGAGGTACCTGTCCGCGTGCGCGACCGGATCGAGATGCGCGACCGGCCGATACGCTTTGCCGACCGGCACGAGCGCGTTCGCGCCGACGAACCCGTACGTCCCGACGTCGCGCGCCGTGCGCACGTCGAAGTCGATCGCGAACAGATCGCGCGCGATCGTCCAGACGCCGACGAACGAACGCGCCTCGCAGAAGTTGTGCTTCGCGAGGTACTCCGCCTCGTCGCTCGCTCGGAGATCGCGCGGCACGCCGTAGGGCAGGCCGAACGGCATGCCGTAGTTCGCCTTCGTCGTGTCGCCGAACGAAGCGTGCAAGACTTCGTGGATCATGCTGCCGACGAGGCGACGAAAGATGCACTCGCCGAAGCGCACGGCCACGCCGCGGTAGCTCGGATCGTCGGCCTGCTGCGCCTGCTTCCAAAGGAGGTCGCCGTGAATCTCGTAGAGCGGCGTGTACCCCCAGCCGCGGAGCGCGTCGTCACATGTGTAGATCGCATCGATCGCGCGCGTACGCTGCGCCACGCTGAGCGTGCGGTGACAATCCCATTGGCAGGGGCGTTGGTCGCGAAGCGCCGCAGCGAGCTTCGGCATCGTGGTTTCAGGGTAAGCTCCCGCGCATGCGAAAGCACGTCACCTGGCTTCTCGCGCTCGCGCTCGCTGCGGGTTGCGTTCCCGCGTCGTCTGCCCCGTTGGGCGTCGTCGCGCCGGCCTCGTCTTCTTCCACCGCGCTCGCGCCCGTCGGACCGCCGAAGTTCCCGCCCGGCTGGCCGTACGCGCCCGGCGCCGACGCGGTCGTCGGGACGAACGGCATGGTGTCGACCGACGCTGCGCTCGGGTCGAAGGTCGGTACGGAGATCCTCGCCGCCGGAGGCAACGCCGTCGACGCGGCGGTCGCGACGGCGTTCGCGCTCGCGGTTGTCCATCCCGCTGCGGGCAACGTCGGCGGCGGCGGCTTCATGGTCGCGCGCATCGACGGCAAAGCGTACGCGCTCGATTTCCGCGAGACCGCGCCCGGTGCAGCCAAAGCCGAGATGTACGTCGGCGAAGGCGGGCGACCGACGAAAGCCTCGCGCCTCGGCCACCTCGCGGCGGGCGTCCCGGGGAGCGTTGCCGGTCTCTGGGAAGCGCATCAGCGCCTCGGCTCGAAGACGAAGTCGTGGGGCGATCTGATCGCGCCGGCGATCAAGCTCGCCGACGAAGGTTTCATCGTCCCTCCGTCTCTCGCCGAGACGCTCAAAGACGACTTCATGGTCGACCGCATGCGCGCGAACGCGGCGAGCGCGGCGCTCTTCTACCCGGGCGGCGTCCCGCTCTCCGCGGGATCGCGCTTCAAGAATCCGGATCTTGCCGCCGTCTTGCGCCGCATCGCCGACAAAGGTCCGGCCGGCTTCTACGAAGGGCCGACCGCCGAGGCGATCGCGACCGAGATGAAGCGCGGCGGCGGCATCATCACGCTCGACGATCTCAAGGCGTACAAAGCGAAGTGGCGCGACCCTGTCGAATTTTCGTACCGCGGTCAGAAGATCATCTCGATGCCGCCGCCGTCGTCGGGCGGCGTGACGCTCGCGATGATCTGCCACATCGTCGAAGGCTACGAGCTCGGCAAGATGGGCTGGCACTCGCCGAACGAGCTCCACTACGTCTTCGAGTCGATGCGCCGCGCGTACGTCGCGCGAAACCAGAAGCTCGGCGATCCCGACTTCGTCAAGTTGCCGATCGACGATCTCATGAGCGACGCATGGGCCAAGGGCCAACGCGCGAGCATCAAGCCGGACAAGGCGACGCCGACCATCGAGCTCCGCCCCGAGGGCGCGGGCTCCGGCGGCGACGGCCCGCACACGACGCATTTCTCGGTCGTCGACGCGAAAGGGAACGCGGTCGGGCTGACGACGACGCTCAATTGGTGGTTCGGCTCCGGCGTCGCGATCCCCGGGATGGGCTTCCTGATGAACAACGAGATGGACGACTTCGCGGCGAAGCCCGGCACGGCGAACAGCTACGGACTCGTGCAAGGCGAGCCCAACGCGATCGCGCCGGGCAAGCGGATGCTCTCGTCGATGACGCCGACGATCGTCACGGGCGCGGACGGCACGGTGCGCCTCGTCGTCGGTGCGGCGGGCGGATCGACGATCACGACGACGGTGTTCCACATCTTGTCGAACGTCGTCGATTTCGGCTTCGACGTGTCGACCGCGGTGAACGCGCCGCGCTTTCACATGCAGGATTTCCCCGACCAGGTTTCGTTCGAGAAGGGTGGCCTCGAGGATGACTTGAAGCGCGGGCTCGAAGCGATGGGGTACAAGCTCGTGCAGCGCGGCCACATCGCCGACGCCCCCGGGATCGGCAGGGGCGCATCGGGCTGGATCGGCGCGAAAGAGCCGCGGCGATCCGGCGGCGGCGCCGCGGGGTGGTGAGCCGTCAATCGTAGTGCTTCATGGCCGCCCAGCTCGGCGCGATCGGCGTGCGTCGATTTCGGCAGACGAAGATCTTCAGGTGGTTCTCGTACGGCATGACGAGCGGGTGCTCGAACGTCGCGACGTGCTCGACGCTCTCGTAGCGTTCGCTCAGCCCGCTTCCGTCGTCGTCCATCACGATGACGACGCGCCCGGTCGCGCCGCGCGCGCCCCACATCCAATAGTTGTTGTGGCCGCAGATGACCGGCGGGAGCCCGAGGCGCGGGCCGAAGAATTCGAGCGCGCCTGCTTCGCCGTAGTTCCCCGCGAAGATCACCGCGTCGGCGCGCTCGTCTGGTGACAGCGTGCTCGCCGCGCGCGCGACGGCTTCGGCGAGCTCCGGCCAGCCGTGCATGTCGGCGAAGAACTGCGGGAGCGGCCCGACCTCCTTTTTCTCTTCCGTCGAAGGCGCCATCCCGAGCGCGGCGGCGTACGCGATGAACGTTCGCACGGGGAGGATCGGGAGCGCGAAGGGAGCCGTCATCACGCCGCCCGCCGCGAGCAGCCCGCCGTACGTCGCCGCGATCCATCGCCGCGACCGCGTCGCGCGCTCCGCGAGCACACCGCCCGCGGCGAAGAGCATCGGGTACGCAGGCGCGAGGTAGCCCGAGCGGCTCTTCTGGTTGACGAGGAGGAGCGCGAGGATCGCCAGGTACGCGAAGCCCAGCGGACGGAATCGCTCGAGCGGCTTCCAAAACAAAAGCGCGCCGAGGCCCGGGATCCACAAGAGCGCCGCGAGCGGGTGCATCTCGAGCACCTGCTTCGCGAGAAACGCGAGCGGTGGCGTCGCGACCATCTTCTGTTCGGTCGCGGCGCGCACGAAGTCGCGCGTGGGCCAGTCGTGCGAAATCTGCCACGCGATGTGGGGCGCGAAGAGGAGCGCGGCGATCGCGATCGTGATCCACGGACCCGGCGTCAGAAGAAGACGGCGATGGCGCGTCGCAACGATCCCTACGAACAAGCCACCGACGAGCCATAGAACGCTCAGCTTGTTGAGGAGCCCGAGCCCTACGACGACGCCGAGCAAGATCCACAGGCGATGCGGTGGCGCTTCCGATGCGAAGATGCGCGCGACGATGACGGTCGCGGCCGTCCAGAAGACGAGCTCGAAGACGTTCATCGAGTAGAAGTGGCTGAGCCCGATGTAGACGGGGCAGACGAGCGCTGCGAGCGCCGCGAGGATCTGCGCGGACCGTCCGCCGCCGAGCTCCCGCGCGATCCACGCCGTCAGCCAAACGAGCAGCGCGCCCGCGAGCGCCGGAACGAACCGAATCGCGAAGAGGGACTCGCCGAGCACCGCGCGCTCCGCCGCGAGCACAGCGACCGAGAACGGCGGATGGTCGACGTACCCCCAGGCCAGCCGCCGCGCGCACGCGAGGTAATAGAGCTCATCGCGGAAGTAGCCGTAGCCATTCGCGTACGCGAGGGATAGCGCGAGCTTTGCGGCCACGAGCACGAGGACGGCGCGGTTCGGCACGCCGCGATGCTACCCGTAGGAGGCCTCAACGGCGACGGCGCGTGGTAGAAGACACCTCGCATGAAGCAGTATCTCGATCTCGTCCGCGAGGTCCTCTCGAAGGGGACGCGCAAACCGAACCGCACCGGCGTCGACACCCTCTCGACCTTCAACATCAACTACGAGATCGATCTCCGCGAGGGCTTCCCGCTCCTCACGACGAAAGAGATCTCGTGGAAGAACATCGTCGTCGAGAACCTGTGGTTTCTCTCGGGCGAGCGCCACATCGGGCTCCTGAAGAAGCACGGCTGCAAATTCTGGGATCCGTGGGCGGACGAGAATGGCTTCGTGCCGAGCGCGTATGGCAACTTCTGGCGGCACTTCCCGGTGCCCGGTGAAAACGGGAGCGAAGAGCACAACGATCAGATCGCCTGGGTGCTCGCCGAGATGAAGACGAACCCGATGAGCCGGCGGATGGTCGTGAGCGCGTGGGCGCCGGGCAACGCGCAAACGAGCAAGCTGCCGCCGTGCCATTCGATCTTCATGTTCAACGTGCAGCTCGACTCGAGCGGCGATCCGAGCTTGAACCTGCACCTCACGCAACGAAGCGCCGACGTCGCCCTCGGCGTCCCGTACAACATCGCAGGCTACGCGTTCTTGCTCGAGCTCTTCGCGCGCATGAGCGGCATCCCCGCCGGCATCTTCGCGCACACGATGGTCGACGCGCACGTCTACACGGCAAAGCCCGACGGGACGATGCCCGAATACGACCACGTGCCCGGACTCCGCATTCAGCTCGAACGCGAGCCGCGAGCCCTCCCGCGGCTGACGATCGATCCGGCGATTCGCGAGCTGTCGGACATGAAATCGCTCCTCGAAGCAGACACGCAAACGGTCATGAAACACTTCACGCTCGCGGGATATCAGCCGCATCCGGCAATCCCATTCAAGGTGGCAGTATGAACCAGTTCGTCGATTCGCGCGGGCCCGGTCCGAAGCGCGGCAAACGAGGAATCATCGTCGCTGTGTCGCCCGAAGGGGCCATCGGCCTCAATGGCGGCCTCCCGTGGAATCATCCGGGCGATCAGCAGCGCTTCAAGCGCGTCACGCTCGACAGCGCGATCATCATGGGTCGGCTCACGTGGGAGTCGATGCGGATGCGCGCGCTCCCGAAGCGCCGCAACGTCGTCATCTCGCGCAAGGGGAAGCTCGAAGGGATCGAGCACTACAAGAGCGTCACCGAAGCGATCGACGCGATCGAAGCGAGCGAAGAGCCGCCGAACGAGATCTGGGTCGTCGGCGGCGCGGGGATCTACGCCGAGGGGCTGAAGCTCGTCGACGTCCTCGACATCACCTACGTCCCCGATCACGTCGTGAACACCGAGGCCGTGCACTTCCCGTACATCGACGAGCGCATCTGGCAGGCAGGGCCGATGCTCCCGCACGAGGACGAGCCGGGGCTCACGCGGCGCGAGTACACGCGCATCGGATGACGCTGCGAGTCTGGTAGCGTTGGCCCGCTCATGCCGCCCGAGACGAGCGCGATCGATCCCGAGCGCGAGTGGCTGGAGAAAGTCTACAAAGGGGGCATTCGCCAGCTGACCGCGCGCGCGGTCGTGAGCGGGATGCTGCTCGGCGCGCTGCTGTGCCTGTCCAATTTGTACGTCGTGCTGAAGACGGGGTGGAGCTTCGGCGTGACGATCACCGCGAGCATCCTCGCGTTCGCGCTCTTCCGTGGGCTCGGCGCGATGCGCGTCGTGCGCGAGCCGCTGACGTTGCTCGAGAACGGCGCGGTCGCGTCGGTCGCGTCGTCGGCGGGGTACATGACGGGCGGCGGGAACATGGCGGCCTTGCCTGCGCTCTTGCTGCTGACGGGCGCGCGTCCGACGTCGTGGACGATGGTCATTTGGTTCGGCGCGATCGCGATGCTCGGCGCGTTCGCGGCGATCCCGATCAAGCGTCAGCTCGTGAACATCGAGAAGCTCGCGTTCCCGACCGGCACCGCGACGGCGGAGACGCTTCAGTCGATGCACGCGTCGACGTCCGAAGCGGGCGGCGGCGAAGGCGCGGACAAGAGTCGCCTCCTTGGGCGCGCGGGATTGATCGGCGCGCTCGTGGCGTGGATGCGCGATGCGAAGGCGTCGTGGATGCCGTTTCATCTGCCGGGATCCTTCGGCTTGCCGTTCACGATCGGCGGTCTCCCCGCGTCCGCGTGGTCGCTGTCGTTCGACGGTAGCCTGCTCCTCCTCGGCGGCGGCGCGCTCATGAGCTTCAAAACGGGATGGTCGCTGCTCCTCGGCGCGATCGCGACGTACGCGATCCTCGCGCCGAAGATGGTCCTGCTCGGCGCCATCACGACCGTCTCGTACAAAGGGATCGTCGCCTTCATGGTGTGGCCGGGAGCGGCGCTGCTCGTGTCGTCGGGGCTTCTGTCGTTTGCGTTTCAATGGCGATCGATCGCGCGATCGTTCTCCGGCCTCGCAGCGTTCTTCTCGCGACGAAAGCACGCGCTCGGTGACGATCCCGTCGCCGCGGTCGAGTGCCCGGGTTGGTGGTTCCCCGCGGGCTTCGTCGTCCTCGGGCCGGTCGTCGTCGTGTTGATGGCGTACCTCTTCGGGATCCCGTGGTGGGCAGGGGTCATCGCAGTCCCGCTCGCGATCGTGATGGGCGTCGTCGCGGCGCGTGTGACCGGTGAGACCGACACGACGCCTACGAAGGCGCTCGGTCCGATCACGCAAGCGGTCTTCGGCGCGCTCGTCCCAGGGAATCTCCCTGCGAACATCATGAGCGCGAACGTGACGGGCGGCATCGGCCTCCACGCGGCCGACATGTGCATGGACTTGAAGTGCGGCTACCTCGTCGGCGCGGCGCCGCGGCAGCAGCTCATTGGCCAGCTCTTCGGCGCGGTCGCGGGATCGCTCGCGGTCGTGCCGGCGTTCAATCTGCTCGTGCCCTCCGCCGACGTGATCGGCTCGACGCAGTTCCCCGCGCCATCGGCGCTCGTTTGGGCGGGCGTTTCCAAGGTGCTCGTCGACGGCATCGCGGGGCTCGCGCCGGCGTCGCGCGTCGCGCTCGTCGTCGGTGCGATCGTCGGCGTCGTCCTCGTGCTGGCCGAGCGGTGGGCTCCGCGTGCGGCGCAGAAATACATTCCGTCGCCGTCGGGCGTCGGGATCGCGATGGTGATCCCCGGATCGAACTCGATCGCGTTCTTCCTCGGCGCGACGATGGCGGAAATCGTACGTCGCACGCGACCTCGGCTGGCCGAGCGATCCATCACGCCGATCGCGTCGGGCTTCATCGCCGGCGAGAGCCTGATGGGAATCTTGGTCGCGGTGCTCATCGCGTTCGGCGTGCTGACGAAGTGATCGTCAGCCGACGTCGATCCCGTCCTTCGCCTTCACGTGCGCGCGCAGACGCGCTCACGTCAGCGTACGGCCATTCGCTATCGCCGATCGAGACGGAACGCGTCCGGCAAGAGCGCCGCGAGCGACGTCTCGCGCCGCACGCGTTGAGCGACGAGTACGACGCGCATGTCGTCCGCGAACTCGGAGAGCACTTGCCTGCACATGCCGCACGGCGAGCCTGGCTCTGGCCCCGCCGTGACGATGACGCACAACACCGGATCGCGCTCGTCGGCGGCGACCATCTTTCCGATCGCGAAGCGCTCGGCGCAGATCGTCGCGCCGTACGACGCGTTCTCCACGTTGCACCCCGTGAACACCTTTCCGGTGCGCGTGAGGATCGCCGCGCCGACGCGGTACTTCGAATAGGGAGCGTACGCGCGCACGCGTACCTCGCGCGCCGCCGCGACGAGCGCCTCGAGCGCGCGATCCTTGCCGTGGGTGGACGCCGGCGCGCGCGTCACGATTTCCCCGCCGCCGCGATCCAACCGCCGAGCAGCGCCAAGAGCTCGCCGCGTCGCATCCGCGCGGTCTCCTCGACCTCTTTGTGATTCAGCGGCGTCGCCGAGATGCCCGCCGCTAGGTTCGTGATGCACGAGAGCGCGCCGACGCGGACGCCCATGTGCCGCAGCGCGATCACCTCGGGCACCGTGCTCATTCCGACCGCCTGCGCGCCGAGCCCGCGCACCATGCGAATCTCCGCGGGCGTCTCGTACGACGGACCTTGGAGCCACGCATAGACGCCTTCACGAAGTGGGATCTGCGCGTTTCCCGCGACGACGCGGAGCATCTCGCGAAGCTCGGGATCGTACGCCGCCGTCATGTCGGGGAAGCGCGGGCCAATCGTGTCGTCGTTCTCGCCGAAGAGCGGCGAGCAGCCAGCCAAGTTGAGGTGATCGGTGATGACCATCAAGTCACCCGCCGCCCACGTCGGCTCGACTCCGCCCGCCGCGTTCGTCAGGAGCACCGTCGACACGCCGAGGCGCGCCATCGTGCGCACGCCGTGCACGACCGACTCGATCTCGTGACCTTCGTAGAAGTGAACGCGCCCTTGCATGCAGACGACCGACACGCCGTCGACCTCACCGAAGCACAAGTTGCCCGCGTGGCCGACGACGGCGGACACCGGCATGTGCGGCAGGTCGCCGTACGGAATCTTCTCGAGCTTCGCGAGCGTGTCGGCAAACGCGCCGAGGCCGCTGCCGAGGACGACGCCGACCTTTGGTGTCGCGCTCACGCGGTGTCGGATCGCGAAGACGGTGTCGTCGAGCTTTGCGCCGAGCGAATGCCCGGGCGGCGGGCGCTGGGAGACAGGGGGCATCGCCGCGGAGCATACCCGCGCGCGCGTGCTATACGCGAGCCCATGCAGCCGTGGAAACCCCACCTCGCGGCGGGCACCCGAGAAGAGGACGACATCGCCGCGACGGCGCCGACCCTCCTTGTGCGCGTCGGGGCCGGGCTCGTCCTCGTCGCGGGCGTGGTGGCGCTCCTGACGGGGCTGCAGTCGGCGTTGCTCGTGACGATTCGCGGACCGATGAGCCTCGCTCCGTATGCGCTGCTCGTGGTCGGCTTCGCGACGGTCGTGGCGGCGACGCTGATCTGGCGCATGCGCGGCTACGGCGCGATCGCGGCGACCGCGCTCACCGGCGTGCAGATCGTCTTCACGTCGATCTGGCTCTTTTACAGCTTCGGCCACGGCTTCTTCACGCTCTACGCCCTCTTCGCGCCGCTCGCGCAGGTCGTCGGCGTCGTCTTCGCGGCGGTGTCGATCGCTCCGTGCCTTCGCGCGAGCGCCGGTCGCGCGCGCCTCGCCGCGGCCGGTCTCGACTTCGGGATCTGAGCGGGAGCTAGGGCTTGCGCGCGAACTTCGTCCGCAGCGCTTCGCAGACTTCGGCCGGGGCGTAGCGGCTGACGTCGCCGCCGTGGCTCGCGATCTCGCGCACGAGCGACGCCGAGACGAATCCGTAGTTGGTTCGCGTCGGCAGAAAAATCGTGTCGACCTCGGGGCAGAGATCCGCGTTCGCGTGCGCGATCTGCAGCTCGTACTCGAAGTCGGTCGCCGCGCGCAGGCCGCGGACGATGACGCGCGCGCCGACGGCGCGGCAGAAGTCGATGAGCAGGCCGTCGAACGAGACGACGCGCACGTTGGTCCACTTCGACGAGACGCGCGCCACGAGCTCGATGCGCTCGTCGGGCGTGAAGAGCGGGCTTCGCGTCGGATGGCGGCCGATGCCGACGATGACGTCGCTGAACATCGCGGACGCGCGCTCGATCAAGTCGAGGTGGCCGAGCGTCGGCGGATCGAAGCTTCCGGCGTAGACGGCGAGGCGCGCGATCGCGGTGCTCATTTTTTTGCCGGTGGAGGCGCGGCCGACGGAGCGGGCGCGGGCGGCGGCGGGGGAGGTGGAGGCGCAGCCGACGACGACGGATCGGGCTGCATCGGCGGCGGCGCCGCGGTCCCGCGCGTGGGCACACCGCCCATCAGCGTCGGGTCCGGCTCGATCCAGATGAAGCGCCCTTCGTCCGCGAACGTGACGCGGAAGAACGCGAGCAGCTCGGCGCCCACGACGCCGCCGACGTTGACGTCGAGCGTCTGCTGGAACTCGCCCATCTCGAGACCTTGCATCGCCGGCATCCGCGACAGATCAAACCCGCCGAGCTTGAACGTCGGGACCGGCCCACGCCGGATGTTCGGCGCGTCGGCGAGAGGCGTCAGCGACTTCGGATCGACGCCCGCCTTCTTCCATGTGTCGTCTTGGAGCGCGAGCATCAGAAAGCGCGAGCTGTCGACGAGCAGCGGCGTCTCGGTGCCTTCGGGCGCCGACGTGAAGAGCCCGCGCAACGTCATTCCACCGCCGCGCAAGTACCAGAGCGGAATGCGACTCCCCTCGGGCGGCGGCGTCGGATCCTGGCGGCGCACGATGAACTGATCGCCGCGGCGATCGAACGTCACGTGGATGTGCCGCAAGAGGTTCACGCCGAGGAGCGCCTTGATCGGCACGCCGAGCTGCCGCGAGATCGGCGACAAGTCCTGCGTGAGCGCCGGCACGTCCTTCACCTCGATGCGCCCGCCGAACCGCAGGTTGACCCACGCCGGCTCTTTGCGCGCGTTCGAGTCGATCGTCAGCTCGCTGACGCCCGTCGCGACGAGCGCGAGGATCGGATCGCCTTCGAGCTCGATCGGAACGACGTGCGCCGGCCCGAGCGGAACGCGATCGATCCCGCGCGGCATCTCGATCGGCGCGATGAGGCCGCCCTCCATCATGAACGGATGCCGTCCCGAGCCACGCCGTGCGAGCCGCGCGATCTCCTTGGCCCAAGGATCCTTCACGTCGGGATCCGCGAGCATCGCCTCGAGCTCGTCGGCAGCCTGATCGATGTCGCCGTTGTACCAAAACGCGCGCCCGCGAATGCCGTGCACGTCGGTCGCGGCGGCGCCCTCGAGCTTCAGGTTCTCGGTGAGCTTGAGCGCTTCGGTGAACTCGAGCCGCGTGAGCGCGACGCGCGCCGCGAGCGCACGCAGCTCGGGATCCTTCGGCGCGACCTGGATCGCGTGGTTCACCGAGTCGTGCGCGTCCTCGAAATCCCCGGCTTTGTAGCTGACCTTCGCCCGCGAGAACCATTGCTCGGCGGCTGCCGGTCGCGTCGCCGCGAGAGGCCCGAGGCCGGGACCGCACGCGCCGGCAGCGGCCGTGACGGCGAAAAGAGCAAAGATGGGAGAAAAGCGCATCGAATCGTTTTTCATGCCGGCGCCGGGTCGACCCGCAAGATGCGGTCTGCCCGAAGCTCCCGGCGGCCTCGTCCAGGGAGCTGATACCCCACAACATGGGGCGGGTCGAGATCCGACCGAACCTCGAGGATCGCGAAGGGGAAGGTCTCCGGCTGCTTGCGGCTCGGGCGGTAGGTGAGCAGGACCGGCGCGCCGTGCTTAACGGCGGCTTCGCAAGCGTCGACGATCGCCGCGCGCGCCTTCCGCTCTCCGATGCGGACCTCCCAGAGATCGCGGGCGCTCGACGGCGCGAGGATGCCGACGCATCGATCGAAGACGGCGCGCATCGCGAGGACGTCGGACGCCGCGCGGTGAGCTTGCCCGCGATCGATCGTGAGCGATTGGCAGAGCGCGTCCAACGAGTAGCGCGGAAACGCGAACGCGCGGCGCGCGAGCGTCAGCGTATCGAGGTAATGCGGAACCGCGAGGTCTCCGCCGGCGCGCCGCATCTCGGCCGCGAGAAAATCGATGTCCCACGACGCGGCGTGCGCGACGAGGATCGCGCCGTCGAGGAGCCGAACGACGTCGCCCGCGAGCGTGGGAAACGACGGCGCCCCCGCGAGCGCCCCCGCGTCGAGCCCGTGCACGTGCGCCGCACCACCGACCCGCGCGTCCTGCGGATCGACGAGCGACGTGAGCCCGTCGACCCTCTCGCCGCCGACGACCCGATCGATGCAAATCTCGACCACGCGATCGTGCGCGACGTTCAGCCCGGTCATCTCCAAATCGACGAACGCTAGCGGTGCGGTCGCGATTGGCATGTCCCAGGGGGGACCCTGCGGGGGCGGGTCGAAGTCGGGCACGTTGCGCACTATAGTCAACCCACCGATGCGCGCGCTTCACGCTCTGCCGCCTTTCGCCACCCTTCTCCTTTTCTACGCTTGCTCGACCGGCCAAGTCGCGCAGCCGCCCGAGGGGCCCGGCGGCACGGTGAGCGACGCCACGGTCAACGGCGACGACGCCAACGACGGCAGCACGTTGCCGGATGTCCACTTCACCGACGCGCCGCCGATCGCGAACTTCTGCGATCTCCCCGGCTCCGTCGTCTGGAACGGCGACGGCACGACGACGACGGTCCCCGGCGGACAAGCGACCGATCTCGCGAGGTGGCTCAAGCTCCCCCGCGGATTCTGCGCGCATCCGTTCGCGAAGGTCGGCAACGCGCGCCAGGTCCGCTTCGCGCCGGGAGGCGATCTCTTCGTCGCGTCGCCCACCGGCTACACGACCGGCGGCGGCTCGGGCGGCCTCGCGTCGATCGTCGTCCTCCCCGACGACAACCGCGACGGTTACGCCGACGGCGTCCTCCACTTCATGGACGGCAAACCGAACTCGCAAGGCATCGCGTTCCTCGGCACGTGGTTTTACTACCAGGACGACAACCGCATCCTTCGCATCCCGTACCAGCCCGGCGATCGCACGCCGAACGGCGCGCCGGAGGAGCTCGCGAACATCACCGTCTACCACTCGAGCATCCACTGGCCGAAGGTCATCGACGGCGACGACATGGGCAACGTGTACGTCGGCAACGGCGGCGATCAAGGCGAAGACTGCGATCCCATGCGGCCGTTTCGCGGCGGCGTCGTGCGCCTCGACGGAACGCGGAACGGCCACGTGGCCGTACGCGGTCTCCGCAATCCAATCGGTATCCGCTGCCAGCACGGCACCACCGCCAAGGCGTGCTTCGCCGTCGAGCTCGCGCGCGACTACTCGTGGAACATGGGCGGGCGCGAGAAGGTCTTTCAGATCCGCGACGGCGACGACTGGGGTTACCCGTGCTGCGCGTCGCACAACATTCCTTTCAGCGACGTGCTCCCGGTGCCCAACTGTTCGACGACGGTCGAAGAGACGAACGGCTTCATGATCGGTCACACGCCGTTCGCGGTGGACTTCGAGCTCGGACGCTGGCCCTCGCCGTGGGGGAATCGCGCGTTCATCGTGCTCCATGGCGAGGCCGGATCGTGGCGCGGCGCGCGGATGATCGCGATCCCGCTCGACGAAAACGGGATCCCGAAGAAGTGGAGCGAGCTCGACGGCGACGAGACGAAGTACGACTTCGCGACGGGATGGGACGACGGCATGTTCATGCACGGCCGCCCCGCGGCGCTCACGTTCGCGCCGGACGGTCGGCTGTTCCTCGCGAACGACAACGACGGCTCGATCATCTGGATCGCGCCCGTCGTGATGGACGTCCCCGACGCAGGAAGTGACGCCGGCGCCGGCGACGGCGGCGGGTGACGAAAAAAAAGCGCCTCGCTACGTTGACAGTACCCACTGTCACAGTTATATCTGGTGCATCACGATGTGACACGGCGACCCGCGCACAGAGCGCCGGTCCGCGTCGCACAGGAGTGTTCCACCATGAACCTCGAAACCCGAGGCGCTGGCTCCGTTGCCAGCGTTGCCGTCGATCCGCGTTCTCTCCCCGATGCCGAGCGCTTCCGCCTCTTCGGCGAAGAGCTCGACCTTCTCAAGCAACGCACGATGGCGCGCGTCGGCGCAGACGACGTCAAATACGTCACGCGCCTCAATCGCTTCTCGCGCTCGATGGAAATCGTCGGCCGCGTTCTCATTCACATCAGCCCCGAGCCCGTCACGTTCTTCCTCGGCGTCGGCGCGCTCTGGCTCCACAAGCAGCTGCAAGCGACCGAGGTCGGTCACACCGCGCTCCACGGTTGCTACGACCGTCTTCCCGGCGCCGAGAAGTTTCAGTCGAAGACGTTCAAGTGGGACACGCCGATCGACGAAGAGTCGTGGCGCTACGGCCACAACGTCCGGCACCACGGCAACACCAACGTCGCCGGCAAGGACGCCGACATCCACTTCGGCACCGTGCGTTTGACGACGCAGACGCCGCACGCGCCGCGCAACAAGCACCAGCTTCTCATGAGCGTGTTCGTCCTCTTCCCGAACTTCTCGTTCGTGATGGCGACGCACTTCACGGGCTTGAACGACGTGTTCCTCGACAACGGCCGCGCCGACACACTCGACTTTCTCCCCGACCGCTCGAAGGAGAGCGTGCGCGGCGCGTGGAAGAAGACGCTGCGGAAGTACGTGCCGTACTACCTGAAGGAGTACGGATTCTTTCCGCTGCTCGCAGGGCCGTTCTTCTGGAAGGTCATGCTCGGAAACTTTCTCGCGGCGCTCGGGCGCGACGTCTACACCGCGGCGACGATCTTCTGCGGTCACGTCGGCGAGGACGTGGCGAGCTACCCCGAGGGGACCAAGGCGCACGGTCGCGGGCAGTGGTACGCGATGCAGGCCGAGGCTTCGAACGACTACGAAGTGAGCCTGCCGATCTCGATCCTCTGCGGCGGTCTCGATCGGCAGATCGAGCACCACATGTTCCCGACGCTCGCGCCGCAACGGCTGCGCGAGATCGCTCCCGAAGTGCGTGCGCTCTGCAACAAATACGGCGTCGCGTACAAGACCGACACCTGGGGAAAGACGCTTCGCAAGGCGTTCCGTTACATCGACCGCCTGTCGCAGGAAGGCGGCGTCCGCGAGGTCGTCCGCGCGATGGCATGACACAGGTGATAGAAGGATTTGCGGACGCGATCGCGTTCCCGCTCGACATGACCCAGGCCGAAGATCCCGCGAAAGGCGAGTACACGATCGACGATCTCGCGTCGGTCGCGCATCTCCCGAGCCGCACGATTCGCTTCTACCAATCGCGCGGCGCGCTCATGGCGCCCGAGATTCGCGGGCGGGTGGCGTACTACGGGCACGCGCACGTGAAGCGTCTCGAGCTGATCGCGCAGCTGCAGGATCGCGGGCTCCGCATCGACGCGATCCGCGATCTCGTCGCGAGCATCGACCGCGGCGAGCTGGATCTCGCCGAGTGGCTCGGTGTCGAGCAAGAGGTGCAGTCGTCGTGGGCGCACGATCAGCCGCGCACGGTGACCGAGGCCGAGCTCTACGATCTCGTCGGGACGAGGCGACCGGGGATCATCGGTGAGCTGCTTCGCACGCGGCTCATCGAGCGTCACGGCGACGTCTTTCTCCTGCGAAGCCCCGCGCTCCTCGCGGTCGCGATGAAGCTCGAAGCGGTCGGCATCGATCTCGAGACGGCATCGGCCGCTTCATCGATCCTCCGCAAGCAGATGGCGCGCACGGCGAGCGATCTCGTCGATCTGTTCGTCAAGCGCGTGGACGAAGGCGCGATCGAAATCTCGGACGCGGGGAAGCTCTTTCAAGAGCTGCGGCCGACGGGGATCGAAGCGGTGCGTGTCATCTTCGGACGCGAGATGGAGCGCGCGCTGCGCAAGCTGCTCGAGTCGGGGAAGCTGGCGAAGCTGCCCGCGCGCGCGCGTCGTGCGAAGGCGAAGCAGAAGTAGCTTCAGCGCTCGACGAGCATCGCGATGCCTTGGCCCACGCCGATGCATAGCGCCGCCATTCCGCGCTTCTTTCCGCGTGCCGCCATCGCGTGCACGAGCGTGCCGAGGATGCGTGAGCCGCTCGAGCCGATCGGATGACCGAGCGCGATCGCGCCGCCGTTGACGTTCACGCGATCCGGATCGAGATCCAAACCGCGCACGCTCGCGATCGCTTGCGCCGCGAAGGCTTCGTTGAGCTCGACGAGATCCAGATCGTCCGCCTTCCATCCGGCGCGCGCGAGCGCCTTCTTCCCCGCTGGAATCGGCCCCTCGCCCATCAAGTTCGGGTGAACGCCCGCGGTCGCGTGCGCCACGACGCGCGCGAGCGGCTCGAGCTTCTCCGCGCGCATCACCTCTTCGCTGACGACCATCACCGCGGACGCGCCGTCGTTGATCGGCGAGCTGTTGCCCGCCGTCACGGTCCCCGTCTTGCGAAACGCCGGATGCAACTTCGCGAGCGCCTCGAGGGTCGTGTCGGCGCGCGGCGACTCGTCCTTCGCGAAGAGCACGGCGTCGCCCTTCTTGTGCGGGACGGAGACCGGAACGATCTCGCGATCGAAGGCGTTCGCTTCGATGGCCGCGCACGCGCGCCGCTGCGATAAGGCGGCGAACGCGTCCTGCTCGACGCGCGAGATGCCGTGCTTCGTCGCGACCTCGTCCGCCGTCTCGCCCATCGAGAAGAGCGGGAAGCGCTCCGACATCTTCGGGTTCTCGAAGCGCCAGCCGATCGTCGTGTCGTAGATCTGCGGAGGCACGCGGCTGAACGCCTCTTCGGTCTTTCGGAACGCGAACGGCGCGCGCGTCATGCTCTCGACGCCGCCCGCGATGACGACGTCGGACTCGCCCGTCGCGATCCGCCGGACCGCGTCGCACACGGCTTCGAGCCCCGAGCCGCACAGCCGATTCACCGTCACCGATGCCACCTCGAACGGCATCCCGGCGAGCAGCGCCGCCATGCGCGCGACGTTGCGGTTGTCCTCGCCGGCCTGGTTCGTCGCGCCGAAGACGACGTGATCGACGCGCGTGTAGAGTGCAGGTTGTCGTGCGCCGAGCGCCGTGATCACGTGTGCGGCGAGATCGTCTGCGCGGACGGTGGCGAGCGCGCCACGGTAGCGCGCGATGGGAGTTCGGACGGCGTCGACGAGGTAAGCGTCTCGGAGGTTCGGCATGCGCCGCGGAGCGTAGCTCACCCGCGCGGTAAGGGCGTTCCGTCTTTCCACACGTAAAAACCCTCGCCCGTCTTCTTCCCGAGCTTGCCCGCGCGCACCATCGTGCGAAGGAGCGACGGCGGTCGGAACTGCTCGCCGATCTCTTTTTGCAGGTGCTCGAGGATCGCGAGGCGCACGTCGAGGCCGACGAGATCCGTGAGCTTGAGCGGACCCATCGGATGCCGGTAGCCGAGCTCCATCGCGCGATCGATGTCGGCGACGCTGGCGACGCCCGACTCGACCATGCGCATCGCTTCGCACCCGAGCATGACGCCGAGGCGGCTCGACGCGAAGCCGGGGACGTCGCGTACGACGATCGCGGTCTTGCCGATTTTCTTCGCGAACGCGAGCGCGCGATCGAGCGACGCGTCGCTGGTCGCGAGGCCGCGCACGATCTCGAGCAGCTCCATCACCGGCGGCGGATTGAAGAAATGCATGCCGAGCGTGCGCTCGGGCGCCCCGATGCGCGCGCCGAGCTCGGTCAGCGAGAGCGACGACGTGTTCGACGCGAGGAGCGCCGTCGCGGGCGACGCGGCGACGACGTCGCGGAAGAGCGTCACCTTCAGCTCCATGCTCTCCGGCACCGCCTCGATCACGATCTCCGCGTCCGCGCACGCCGCCGCGACGTCCTTCGCGGGCGCGATCGCCGCGAGCGTCGTCGCGCGCGCCTCCGCCGTGATCTTCCCCTTCGCGACGAGCTTCTCGAGCTGCGCGGCGATCGCCGCGACGGCCTGCTCCGCGCGCGATGGCGCTGCGTCGAACACGCGCGTCGTGTACCCCGCCGCGCCCGCGACCTGCGCGATCCCTTGCCCCATCGTTCCGGTGCCGAGGACGGTGACGATGCTCACGCCGTCGCCTCTTTGGCGTCCGGAGACTTGGGATGCAGGTGCGTGAGCGACGCTCCGCACTCGCAAGCGTCCGGCACTTGCGTGCGGTGGTAGATGCGCTCGCATCGCGGGCAGACGCGCGCGTCCGGCTCGTACGCGATGATCTTGTCGGTCGCCGCGCATCGTTTGCCGACGACCTGCGGCGGCTCGGCGACGAGCAGCTCGCCCGCGTTCGTGCTCGCTTCCGGAAGCTCGACCTCCTCCGCAATGTCGACGACGTCCGGCACACGCGCGCGCGCTTCCTTGACGATCCACGCCGCGGCCTGAGGCTGGCTCGCCAGCGACGCGACGACGGTCATCGCGAGCCCGGTGTCGTCCGTGCCGACGACGCGAACCGCATCCTCCGAGAAGCCGATTCGCTCGATCGCCCACCACGGAATCCGTCGCAGTCCGTTCTTCTCCGCCGCGACGCCGGGATCGCCGACGCGAAGCGACGCCTCGCCGCTCGTCCCCAACCAGATCGCCGCGCCGAGGATCACCGCGCCCGCCGCGAGCACCCACGCCGCGTACTTGATCGGCTCACCGGGCTCCGCGCGCATCATCGGCGCGAACTGACCGTACGCACCGGCGCCCATCGCGGCTGCGCCGATCGCGCCGAGGATCTTCACGAGCAGCGGGCTCGTCGCGCTCGTCGGCTCGAACCGCCGCTCGCGTCGTTCCCGTTTCGACTTCTTCTTCGTCACCTTCGCCATTGCATTCACCCGCACTCACTCACGCCAGGTGCGCGAGCTCGTCGTAGAGGTACGCCGCGCTCTTGATCCCGAGGTGGTAGTTCTCGAGATCGAGCCATTCGTTCGGTGCGTGCGCGTTCTCGTCGGGCTGACCGAAGCCCATCAAGAGGCACGGCTTGCCCATCGCGTCCGCGATCGTCCGCACGAACGGGATCGATCCGCCTTCGCGCATGAAGATGGTCGGCTTGCCGAACGCCTTCGAGAACGCGCGCTTCGCGACCTCGTACACCGGGTGATCCGTCGGCGCGAGGTACGGGCGTCCGCCGTGCAAATACTCGACGCGCACGCGCACGCCCGGAGGCGCGATCGACTTCAAGTAGTCGCCGACCTTCTTCTCGATGACCTCGGGCTCTTGATGCGGCACGAGGCGGCAGCTGATTTTCGCCGACGCGCGCGCGGGGATGATCGTCTTCGCGCCCTCGCCGGTGAAGCCTCCGTGGATGCCGCAGCAGTCGAGCGTCGGCCGCCCCCAGATGCGCTCGAGCGTCGAGTAACCCTTCTCGCCGAACGTCGCCGGGCAGCCGGTCGAGCGGAGCCACTCCTTCTCGTCGAACGGGAGCGCTGCGATCTCTTTCCTCTCGACGTCGGTCATCGTGACGACCTCGTCATAGAAGCCGGGAACCGTGACGCACCCGTCGTCGTCGTGGAGCTTCGCGATCATCTTCGCGAGCACGTTGACCGGATTCATCACGCCGCCGCCGAACGATCCCGAGTGGAGATCCATCGCCGGTCCGTCGACGAAGAGCTCGAGGTACATGAGCCCGCGGAGGCCGACGCACAGCGAAGGAATCCCGCGTCCGAACATCGCCGTGTCGCTGACGCAGACGAAGTCCGCGGCGAGCTCTTTGGCGTGATCGCGCAGGACGGTGTCGAGGTTCATGCTGCCGACCTCTTCTTCGCCCTCGACGATGAACTTGAGGTTGATGGGGAGCTTGCCGACCGTCTTCACGAACGCTTCGATCGCTTTGACGTGGACGTACACCTGGCCTTTGTCGTCGACCGTGCCGCGTCCCCAGAGGCGCCCCTCGCGCATGTCCGGCTCGAACGGCGGCGAGATCCACTCGTTCAGCGGATCGACCGGCTGCACGTCGTGATGGCCGTACACGAGGAGCGTCGGCTTTCCCGGCGCGTGCATCCACTCGCCGAACACCGAGGGATGCCCCTTCGTCGGCCACACCTGGACGTTGGCGGCGCCGAGGCGGCGAAAGTCGTTGGCGAGGTGCTCGGCGTTCCGGCGCACGTCTTCGTCGTGCTTGGGATCGCTTGAAATCGAGGGGATCTTGCACCAGTCGATGAGCTCGTCGACGAACTTCCGGCGGCTGCCGTCGATGTACTTCAGGACTTCATCCATTGGGCCTTCCTAGCACTCACCTGGCCAGGAGGGCGAGCGCCTCGCGGATGAGTTGCGGAAGGGGTGTGGACTGCGTTTTGTCGTCGC
>JAYVXB010000216.1:0-6898 GCA_043785585.1 Deltaproteobacteria bacterium
GTTCGCTCGATGGGATCTACGCGCGCATCGACGAGGTCGCGCGTCCGAAGCTCCGCGAGACGTTGAAGACGCACGAGGCGGACGCACGGATGTCGCAGAAGCTCGTGACGCTTCGGACGGATCTCGACGTGGCGTGGGATCCCGCGCATTTGAAATACGGCGGCGCCGACGTGCCGGAGCTGCGGCGGCTCTTCACGGACCTCGAGTTTACGCGGCTGCTCGATTTGCTCCCCGGATCGAACGCGCCGAGCGCGTCTTCCGCGAAGACGGCGTCGACCAAGCCGTCCGCGCCGGTCGCCGCGCCGATCGTGCGGACGCAGAGCACGATCGTCGACGAGGCCGGGCTCGTGCGCGTGCTGAACGATGCGCGCGAGCGCGGAGTGCTGGCGATCCACATCGAAGCGATGGGACCCGACGCCATGCGCGCGGCGATCGTCGGGGTCGGGCTCGCGAGCGCGATCGGCGAGGGCTTCTACGTCCCGATTGGACATCGGTACCTCGGCTGCCCGCCGCAGCTCCCGTGGGCGACGGTCCGCGAGCACCTCGCGCCGATCCTCGCCGACGGTCGCGTGAAGAAGATCGCGCACGATCTGAAACGCATGGAGATCATTCTCGCGCGCCACTCCGCGAAGCTCGACGGACCGATCTTCGACACGCTCCTCGCGGCGTACGTCCTCGATCCCGAGTCGCCGAGCGGCCTGCGCGAGCTCGTGCGTCGCGACACGGGCGCCACGCTCACGACGCTGGACGAGGTGACGGGGCGATCGCGCGGCGAAGGCGCCGCGAAGGCGCGCGGGCAAGCGATCGACTTCGACGCGGTCGCGGTCGATCGCGCGACCGAGTACGTCGCCTCGTGCGCGGACGCGGCGCGCACGCTCGCGGAGCGCTTCGAGCCGCGTCTCGATCAGGAGGGGCTCGGCGCTCTCATGCGCGACGTCGAGCTGCCGCTGTCGCGCGTGCTCGCGCAGATGGAGATGCGCGGTGTGCTCGTCGACGTGGCGCAGCTCGCGGCGCTCGGCGTTCGCGTCGAGGCCGACCTGCGCAGGATCGAAGCGCACGTGAAGGAGATCGCCGGCCACGACTTCGCGATTCGATCGCGCGATCAGCTCGAGAAGATTCTCTTCGACGAGCTGAAGCTCCCGGTGATCAAACGCACGCCGAAGGGCGGTCGCTCCACGGACGCCGAGGTGCTCGAAGAGCTCGCCGAGAAGCATGCGCTGCCGAAGCAGATCCTCGAGTTTCGCGAGCTCGACAAGCTGAAGGGGACGTACATCGACGCGCTCCCGCGCTGCGTGAACGCGGACACCGGGCGCATCCACACGTCGTTCAGCCAAGTGACCGCGGCGACCGGGCGTCTCGCGTCGCTCGACCCGAACCTGCAGAACATTCCGATTCGCACCGAGGTCGGTCGCGAGATCCGCGCGGCGTTCGTCGCGCCTCCCGGCTGCGCGATCGTGAGCGCCGACTATTCGCAGATCGAGCTTCGCGTTCTCGCGCACCTCGCGCAAGACGCCGAGCTCATCGACGCGTTCAAGAGCGGCGAGGACGTGCACACGAGAACCGCGGCGCTCGTCTTCGACGTCGCGAAGGACGCCGTCACGTCCGACATGCGACGGATGGCGAAGGTCGTGAACTTCGGCGTCATCTACGGAATGGGCGAGAGCGCGCTCGCGAAGAACATCGGCGTCACGCGCGCCGAGGCCGCAAAGTTCATCGAGGCGTACTTCACGCGCTACGCCGGCGTCGCGCGCTTCATGGAGCGCACCGTCGACGCGGCACGGCAAGGCGAGGCGGTCCGCACGCTCCTCGGTCGTCGGCGCTTTCTGCCGAACCTGCACTCGGCGAACCGTGGGCTTCGCTTCGAGGCGGAGCGCATCGCGAAGAACACGCCGATCCAGGGGACCGCCGCCGACATCCTGAAGGTCGCGATGGTGAAGCTCGGTCAGGCCGACATCGCGCCCGGCGTGCGAATGGTGCTGACCGTGCACGACGAGCTCGTCTTCGAGGTGCCGATGGCGGTGCTCGACGTCGCGGAGAAACGCATTCGCGAAGAGATGCAGTCGGCGATGAGCCTCGACGTTCCGCTCGTGGTCGACGTCGGCCACGGCGACAGCTGGGCGAGCGCCCACTGACGCGTGCGATGCGTGCAGGCGTCAGACGTCGTCGTCGCGACGTCGGCGCGCGACGAAGAGGCCGAGCGCCGCGAGCATCCCGAGCGCGATTCCGCCGAGCTCCGTCGTGCCCGGCGAAGGCGCGCCGGTCGCGCTGCAGTTGTTCCCCGCGCCCGCGCGGAGGTTCTTCTGCGGGTGGTTCGGCGTAGGATCCGTCGGGGTCTCGTTGCCGCCCGTTCCGCCGTCGGTACCGCCGCCCGTTCCGACGCCAGCGTCGGGCGCCGGCGGTGGAGGCACGGTCCCATTCTCGTCGGTCGGCGCGCCGCCCGCGAGCGCGAACGCTTGCTGGAACACACTCGCCGAGCCGGTGAGCGACGTGTAGATGTGCCCGAACGTGTCGGTGCAATTGCCTCCGCGCGACACGACGCCGACGACCGCGCCCGACGTCTCGCTGATCGCCGGCCCACCCGAGTCGCCTTGGCAAATCGAGAGCCCGACCTCGAACTCGTTCGTCGCGAGCGCCGTCATGTTCGTCGACACCTTCTTGCCGACGGCGAGGATGCCGACGTTGTCCTTGCGCAGGCGCGTCCCGATCGGCAGCTGCTGATCGTTCTGCCCGTAGCCGACCGCGCGGACCATCTCGCCCGTCGCCGTCGCGCCCGTGAGGCGCACCTTGAGTGGCGTGACGCCGGTGACGTTCTTGTCGAGGACGACGAGCGCCATGTCGGCGTTGCAGATCACGTTGGTCTGCGAATGAAAGATCGCTTTGCCGCTCGCGGCCGGGACGCCCGTGAAGTTGGGCGCCGCGCCGAGGTACACGTGAATGGTCGACGCGACCATGTCGGCGCCGAGCTGATCGCCGTTCCCCGACGCGCCGTTCTCGTCGCACGCGACGGTCGTCGTCGTGTTGACGCTCACGCAGTGGCGCGCGGTCAAGACCACGTTCGGCGCGATCAGCGACGCCGAGCAGAGCTCGAACTGCGCGCCGTCGCCGATGCGGAGCGAGACGACGCCTTGGTTCTGGCGCGCGTCGTTGTCCGGCTGCCCGCCGTAGATCGCCTGCGACGTCGAGCGCGCCGGCTCACCGTCGTTGGCCTCGCCGGGCGCGCCGCTGCACGCCGCCAGGAGCGCCGCCGCGACCACCCCCTGGCCACGCGCGATCCACCCGCGGGGCAACGGCCGCACGGTCCGACTACGTCCTTCCGCGCAGTTGCGCGCGAGTCGAGGCAGGTCGGCGCTCATGACGGCGAGACACTTCAGGATGCGTGCCGCATGTCGCCAGGGTGTTGCTCGCGCGCGTCGCCCCTGATCGAAACGTCATAGACCGAGGCGACGAAACCGACGCGGCGCGCGCAAAGACGGCTCTGCCGTGCCCTGTGGACACCTCTAATGCATCGCGCTACGCTCCCGCGCAGCACTTTTTTGCCGTGAATCTGCGGTTATCGCCTGCTTGGGCCCCGTCTTGCTTCGATCCTTGGGCCCGTTCGATACAGGAGCTTTTTTTACCGACATGCAGAAGGTCGACCTCGTGGCCAACGACTTCCCGGTAGGCGTTCGCCGACCTCGCGAGGCGACGCTCGACGCGCCGCTGCCGCGTGCGCCGTCGCTGCCGGATCTGGATCTGGGGCAGGAAGGGCTCATCCGCCGGCTCGTCGGCTTCGTCGGCCGCGTGACCTCGTCGCTCTCCGACGGCCAGCTCGCGCTCCTCATCAGTGCGTTCCTCTTCGCGTACGGCGCATGGCCGCTCGCGCTGACGGCCGTCCCTCCTTACCAAGATTTGCCGAACCACCTCGCCGCGGCGACGGTCATCGCCCACCCCGAGCGTTACCCCGAGTTCGTCTTCAACGGCTTCTTCAAGACCAACTCCGCGCTCTTCACGTGGCTCGTCGTTGCGGGCAACTTCATGAGCGTGACGGTTGCCGCGAAGCTCTTCGCGCTCATCGTCCTCGCGATGAACGCGCTCGTCATGCCGCGCTTCGTCCTCGTGCTCACCGGCAGCCGCCGCAAGCTCGTCCTCGCGAGCTTGTTCATGGGCCCGATGGTGCACAACTGGTTCGTGTCGATGGGGATGCTCGACTTCGCGATGGGCGTACCCCTCGCGCTGCTCATCCTCATCCTCCTCGACAAGCAGCGGAAGGCGCCGTCGTACAAGACCGGCATCTTCATGATGCTGATCGCGGCGTGCACTTGGTACGCGCACGTCATGCCGCTGATGGTCGTGCACCTCTTGGTGGCGATCCACGTCATGACGCGCCGCACGTGGGCCGAGCGATTCACGCAGCTGAAAACGCTCGCGATGCCGCTGTCGCCGGTGACGGTGCTCGTCCTCGTCTCGCTCTACAAGCACTTCACCGAGCCGGTCGGCGAGATGACGGGCTACGTCGTCCTCCGCGATCTTTTACCGACGTGGGAGCTCTTCTACAACCTCTGGGCCGAGTGGTTCTACGGCTTCACGTGGCTGTCGATCACGACGCTCGGGCCGTGCCTCGCGCTCGGGCTGATTGGGATTTGGCGCGCCAAAGAGGACGTGCCGTTCTTCTCGCCGATCGCCCTCGCCGTGCTCGCCGCGCTGTTCGTCTTCTCGCCGTACATCACGACCAACTGGTTCCACGTCAACTCGCGCTTCATCCCGTTCTTGTGGATGGCGTTCCTCGTCCGCGTGCCGGATCGCTTGCCGCGTCCGCTCGTCGTCGCCCTCGGCATCTGCGCCATCCCGTACACGATCGGCATGGGCGTCGACTTCGTTCGCCTCGATCAGGACCGCGCGAAATTCACCGCGGGCATTCCGTCGGTTCCGATGGGCGCGCGCCTCTTGCCGCTCATCTTCACCAGCAAGGCGACGAGCGAGAACACGCGCAGCCTGCTCCATGCGTGGGGCTTCTACGTGATGGAGCGACAGACGAGCGCTCCGCTCCTCTTCGCGCACTCGCGCTCGTTCCCCGTGATGTACCGCGAGCCGCCGCCGCCGCGCTTCAACCACCTCGTTCTCGAGAGCTTCGCGCCGCGCATGGGCAATGCGCGATGGACGTGCGACACGCTCCGCGACGGCGGCGTGTTCACCGACGACTGCGAAGGCGCTTGGCGCGGCCACTGGGCGGAGTTCTGGGCCGCGGCGTTGCCCGCGTACGATCACGTTCTCTTGTGGGACCCGACACCCGAGGCAAAGAAGCTCGTCCCCCCCGAGTACCGCGTGAAGTACGAGCACGATCGGCTCACGATCTACGAGCGCGTCGACGCTCGCGCCGCGACGCGCTGATCGGGTCGTCGCGCCAGCCGCATCGCGATCGCCACGAGAGCAACGAGCGCGAGCTGCCGCACCAAGAGCGTCGCGATTCCGATCGCGCTCTGGTTGTAGACGTAGTCGTAGTAGCCGCGCAGGTAGACCTGGCTGAGGAGGAGCGCGCCGAGGCCGACCCAAACGAGGCGAACGCCCGCCGCGCCGGGAACCGCCAAGAGAAGCGGAATCCCCCACGTGAGGTACTGCGGTGAGAACACCTTTCCCGTGAGCCACAGCGTCGCGGTCCCGGCGATCGCGGCGCAAGCGATTCGGGTCGTGCGGTCGTCGTCGTCGATCGATCGGCAGCGCCACAGCGAGTACGTGATGTATGCGATCGCGGCGAGCGTGAGCGCGGTGCAGGCGCGCGCGAGGAAGTCCGCGACGGGCGTGTGGAAGTTGAACGAGCCGAAGTCGAGCGTCGTCGGCTCTCCGTTGCCCGCGACTGCGCGCGCCGCACCGTAGAGCGTACCCACGAGTGACTCGACGTGAAGACCGCGACGCGCGTGGTACGCGAGGAGCTCGCCGAGCGCGCCGTTGCCCGCAGCGGCCATCGGTGCGAGACCGAGCGTGAACGTCGCCGCAGCCGCCCCCACAACTGTCACGAGGCGTCGTCGCTCACGATAGAACGACGCATCCGCGGCGATGAGCACGGGGAGCAAGAGGAGTGGGACGAACTTCGTCGCGCCGGCGAGGCCCATCCACACGCCGAGCCATGCCGGACGCCGCCGGACCGCGGCATCGACCGCGAGCGCGAGGAGCAGCGCGACGACGGCGTCGAGGCGCTGAATCGCGATCGCGCCGTGCGCGAGAAGGAGCAGACACGCGAGCCACCAGCTCGCACGGCTCGATCCGTCGGTCGTTCGTGCGCGCCCCGCGGTTCGAATCGCGATCGCGATCGATGCGACGAGGCAGGCCCCCATGAGCGCTCCGAAGAGGCGCGCGTACCACGTGAACGTCGGCGCGACGAGCGCGGGGAGCACGATGAACGGGACCGCCGTCGGCGGATACTCGAGCGGGATCTCTGCGTACGGTGCGTGCCATCGACCGTCGGACAGCGAGGGCACGCGCGCGAACGACTCGGGGACGCCGCCTCGATCGAGCGCGGCGGGATCGAAAGGGCGCCCGAGGATCGCCCGTGCCGTCGCGAAGTACATCGCCTCGTCCGGCGCGCGACGGTAGAGAAAGAGAAACGGGTATCGAACGAAGTCGACGACGTGGTCTCGCGGCGCGGCGGCGATCTCGACCTTGAGCGTGTTCCATTCCGCGAGACCGACGCTCTGATTGAGCCACACGATCGCGATGAGCGCGCACGCGGCGAAGGGGACGGCGGCGGAGCGCGGCGTCACGGCGCTTCTCGTTCGAAGACGAACACGTCGACGCCGAGGCTGGCGTTGATGTCGACGCGATGGAAGACGCGGCTCGACCAACGCGAAGCATGCGCGAGCTTGTAGCCACCCTGGCCGCCGAAGAGATCCTGAAAGAACGACGTCGCGTCGGCGTCCTCCATGCC
>JAYVXB010000217.1:0-6893 GCA_043785585.1 Deltaproteobacteria bacterium
TCCTCGACGCACTTCGCGATGATGCGCGCGGCGGGGTTCAAGCTGCGCGCGCTGAGCGTGACGTAGAGGTTGTCCTTGTCGTGCGTGAGCGCCGCGACGACGCCGCGCGCGCGCGGGGTGCCTGCCTCGATGAGAACGTGATCCTCGGTCGCGTCGCCGATGACGTAGAGCATCTTGCCGCCGGTGAGGTCTTCCGAGATCCGATCGAGGTGCGCCTGGTTGCGATCGATGACGACGAACGGCGTGCGCGTGACGACGAGCTCTTCGAGCACGTGCTTGCCCGTCGAGCCGGCACCTGCGACGACGATGTGCCCCGACAGCGCGGCGATCTGTTTTCGCATTCGGTTTCTCCGGAGCACCTGACCGATCGCTCCCTCGACGAGGAGCGCGGTGAGGTTCGATTGCATGTACGCGAGCGTGCCGACGCCGCTGAGAATGAGCCCGACGGTGAGCACACGCGCGCCCGCCACTTGCCGCATGTCGTTGAGCTCGCCGAAACCGACGGTCGAGATCGTGATGATCGTCATGTAAATGCAGTCGCCGAATCCCCAGCGCCCGCGCCCGAGCACGAAGTAGCCGACCGCGCCGACCATGACGAGGACGAGGAATGCGGCGATCGCAATGAGGAGCCGGCGAATGGTCGCGTGCACCGCGCACGAGGGTACCACCTGGGATAGGATCCATTTCGTGAGAAGGCACGAGTGGGGGTGGGCGGCGATGGTCGTGATGCTCTGCTCTGGGTGTCGCCCGTCGACGGTCGCGGACGCCGAGGCGAAGAGCGACGTCGCCTGGCTCGATGCGAAGGGGACGCCGGAGGCGCTCGCAGCGCTGGGACGACTGGCGGACAAGAACCCGAAGGCGGTCGTCGCGATCGAGTCGCGCATGGCGTACGACCCGACGGCGTACGCGCTCGCCTGGTCGGCGACGATGCGCGGCGCGGCATGGGGGACGACGACGCTGAAGACCGCGCTCGGCGATCCGTCGCGCGCAGAGGCGGCGGCCGCGGCGATGTCGCGCAAGGATCCGCACCTCGCCCAGTTCGTCACCGAGCTCGAAGGCGCGCTCGTGCGGCTCGCCGCGAGTCAGCAGAACGCGGCGGTCGCGACGGGACTCGCGAGCGTCGGTGCGCCGGCGAAAGACGCGGTCGAGCGAAGGCTCTCCGACGGCTCGACGCGCGGCGCGATGTGCCGCGGCATCTCGTCGACGGACGCGAGCGGCGAAGCACGAAAGTCGCTCACGTTGGTTTCTCCCGCGTCGCGCGACAACGGCTACTGCGTCGATGCGGTGATCAAGATCGCCTCCGAGGACGACGACTTGCTCGCGTGGCTCGCGACCTCCGGCGAGCCCGGGATCGTCGGCGCCGCCGGGAAGAACGAGCTCATGACGTGCGGGCGTATCCACACGCTCTGGGGAAAGGCGCTCGCGGAGCGCGCACCCGAGGTCTACTCCGCGCTCCTCGTCCCGCTCTCGAACGCGCTCAAGCGCTGCCCGAAGGAGCTCGACGGCGTCTTGGCCGACGCGATCACGCGCCTCCCCGCCACGCACTTCGTCGTCGTCGGATCCATCGATGCGTTCGGCAGCTACGGCGGAAACCTCAAGGCGACGTGCGCCGCGCTCCCGATCGTCGCCGCCAACATGAAGGCACCCGGTGTCACGCGCGAACGTGCACGCGACGCGCTCGCGCACTCGTGCACGCTGCGCTGACGCGACGAGCGCAACGGCGCGCTCAGTCGGCGCCGGCGTCGTGGATGCACGAGGGGGCGCACGCTCGCGACGCGCACGACGCGACGTCGAGGATCTCGATCGCCGCGGGCTCGTTCTGCGTGATGATGCCGGCGTCCTCCGCGCACGGGAGCCCGCACAAGATGACCTTCTGGCGCGATCCCTTGGTGAGGCAGCCGTTCGCGAGGATGCAAGCGTAGGCGGCCTTGCACAGCGGATCGGCGAGGCACGTCGTGAGCTCGTCGGCGCAGCCGGGGCCCGGTGTGTCGGGTGTCTCGATGCAGCGCTGGCACGAGGGACGCGTGTCGACGTCGGGCGCATCGGGGCCCGCGTCGATCACCGGGTCCGGCGGCGCTGCGTCCGGCGCCCCGACGTAGTTGGGCGTGAAGTCGAGGCACGCCGTCGCTGCGACGCCGGCGATCGCCGGGCACGACGCGAGCATCACGAGAATGCGTACCTTCATGGCGTTCCTCCCGCCCCAAAGTCCCATTGTAGCCCGACTGTGACCCGAAAGCGGTCGACCGGCGCGAGCTGGGGGGTCGTGAACCCCGGCGGCGCGTAGTATTGCGCGGGACCGACGACATACGGCGCGCGCGACGCGAATGCGTAGTTCGCGCTCAGCTTGTAGGAGAGCCCGGCGAGAAACGTCTTGGGGATTGGACCGCTGATGGCGCCACGCACCTCGAGCTGCGCCGGCGCGTACGGCGTGATCGGAAAGCTCCCGTCGATCGCGCGATCCGCGGGTCGCGAGCCGAGGTAATGCGCGGCGATCCCGAGCGTCGGAAGATCCCCCGGCAAGTCATACGACACGCGCGCGTTGCCGAACGTCTGCGGCGCGACGACGAGCCGCTGCGCCCCCGACTGCGGATCCGATCGTCGCGCGATCGCCCCGGTGAGGTTCGCCCCGAAGCGGAGCTGCCCCGTGTCGCCCACGGAGCCTTCGTAGCCGAGGTTCATGCCGTAGTTGTCGACGGACGCCACGTTGCGAAACTGAATGATGCCGTACGCGCGGAGGAGATCGATCTCACCGCGCCGCGCGGCATCGAGCTGTTCCTGTTGCGTCAGGACGTGAAGCTCGACGAGATCGCTCCACCACGATCGGAAGATGCCCATCATGAGTCGATGCGCGCCGAAGCGTTGCTCGATCGATCCCTCGACGGATCGAACGCGCTCGGGGTGAAGGTCGCTGGAGATGATCGTCAGCGGGTTCCTGAAGTTCGACTCGACCCACGATGGCGAGCGGAACGCCTCCGCGTACACGCCCTTCAGCGTCCCGCCCTGCCACACCTTGGCGCTCGCGGCGAAGCGCGGCGAGATGACGCCGCTGAAGCGATCCTCCTGATCGAGTCGCGCGCCGCCGTTGAGGCTGAGCCACGACGTCGGGAGCCACGTCTGCTGCACGTACGCGCCGAGCGTCTTGTCGTTGCGATCGATGATCCCGAAGCTCGACTGGAGCGGGCGCCGGCTGCCGTAGTCGAGCGTGTCGGATTGCGAGCGGATCTGTCGGAGGCGCCCGTCGACGCCGATGAGCGTCACGAGCGAGGCGTCCTTCTTCCAGTCGAACGACGTCTGCACCTCGAGCCCCGCCCAGCGCGACGCGCCGCGAACGTCGTAGCGGCACGTCGTCGCGTTCTCGAAGAGGCATCCGCTGGCGGAGGTCGTGTTCTGGATGTCCTGGTAGTCGAACGAGTCGCCGTAGACACGCGTCGTGAGCTCGGCGACCGGCGACAGCGTCGCGTGGTAGCGCGCGTCGAACCAGACCGACCGATCGAGCTGGTACGAGTCCGGATCGTTGAAGTCGGGGATCGCGGCGGTGTACCGCGCGCGGTAGGGAATCGAGCGCTTGTAGGCGGTCGCCTTGACCGTGACCTCGAGGTTGCCGCTGACGAAGTGCACGAGGCCCGACGGAACCTGCGAGTAGTAGCCGCGCGTCGCGCGACCGCCCCAGAACGGCGGCGCGAATACGTCGCCCGATCGATCGCGCGTGTAGACCGTCGGCTGCCCGGTGACGGCGTCCGAGCCACCGTCTTGCGGTCCGAAGAGGAACGTCGGTCCCGCCTGCGTGTAGTACTCGAAGCCGAACGTCAGCTCGCTCGGTCGGCCGAAGATGCCGAACTCGAGCCCGCCGAGCGCCGTCGCGCGGTACGACTTTCCGATCTCGGTCTCGAGCACGACGTGCCCTCCGCTGAGATCCTTCGCGCGCTTCGTGATGACGTTGATGACGCCGAGCATCGCGTTCGATCCGTAGAGCACCGAGCCGGGGCCGAGGATCACCTCGATGTGATCGATCATCTCGATAGGGACGCCGGCGCCGCGATCGAAGTGCGCACCGCCGAACAGCGGCTCGTTCACCGGATGTCCGTTGATGAGAAGCAGGACGTGGTCGCCCGAGTCCGCGGTGAGCGTGACGCCGCGCGCCCCGATGTCGACGTCGTGGAGCGGGTTCGACGTGACCATGCCGAGGGAGAGAAAATCGATCGCCTCGTCGAGCGAGTGGATGCCGTAGCGGCGGAAGTCTTCGGCCGTGAGCGTGGTCGACGTCGCGGGCGCGAGGGTCGCCGTCTCGGCGGACTTCGACGCCGTGGTGACGACCGGCTCGTTCAGCAGCCCCCGCAAATCCGCAGCATCGTCGGCGCGCGCCGTCGTCTCCATGGAGACGAGCGCGGGCACCAACGCCGCGGCGAAGAGGACACGTCTCATTCGTAGACCCTCATGATCTTCAGGACATCGGATTTGAAAGCGACGTTCTGTTTCTTGGCCTGCGTCAGGTGACAGAGGAGCTTCGGTTTGCCGGAGACGAGATCGAAGCCGAGGACGATCCCGCGCGGCACGTAGTCGGCGACGGCGGCGACGCTGAGCACGTCGAGGCCGTCGAGCGCCGCGCGGATGTCGCCGATGTCGTCGGCGAAGCCGGGCGTGACGTAGACGATCGCGGCGTGGCGCGATTTCACGAGCGCCGTGAGCCACGCGGCGCCGCCGTACGTGACGACCTGCTCGTCGTGGGGGAGGCCGCCGACGTGCGACAGACCGCCGAGCGCCGACTGCAAGTGCGCCGCCGCGCGCGACGAGTCCGCGTTCCCCGATTTGACGAGCAGGAGCAGCTGCGCGCGCTCGCCCGCGCGTGCCGGGAAGTTCTTGTCGTAGGTCGCGACCTTGGCGACGAGCTCGGCTTGCAGTCCCAAAGGGACAGAGACGTCCTCCGCGCCGACCGCACCGGCCACCGCCAGTACGAGCGTGAAGACGACAAGCGCTAGAACGCGCTTCGGCCACGGTGTCGCGGGAAGCACCCAACGTCGATGATAGACGGTACGCTCGGTCTTCCGCACGAAATCCCATGGCCTCCAGCGCGCCCCCGCCCCCCACCCTTCGTGCCTCGCGGCTGTCCCTCGGGACGAAGCTAGCGCTCGCGACGGTTTTCGTTCTCTCGATCGTCTCGGTGCTCCTCTATGCGCAGCTCACCGGCCGCGAGCGGCGCAGCCTCGTCGAGTCGAAGCACAAGGCGGCGTCGATGGTCGCGGATCTCTTCGCGGTGGGGCTCGCGGCGCCGCTCGACTTCGACGATCCCGAGGCGGTCGATCGCGAGCTCGACGACCTCCACGCGAACCCCGAGATCGTTTGCGCGCGCGTATGGACGTCGAAGAGCGACAAGCCGCCGGTCGAGCGCGGGACGTGCGCGATGTCAGCGGCGCCGAGCGACGCGGAGCTCGGGACGGAGAAGATCTTCGACGATCGCGTCGAGGTCGTCAGGAGCGTGACCAGCACGAGCAAGGTGCAAGTCGGCCGGACGCTCCTCGTGTTCTCGCTGGCGCGTGAGAACGAGGCGTTCGCCGCGAGCCGTCGCAGCATCTTCTGGCTCTCGTTCGCGCTCTCGGCGGCGACGGCGGCGCTCTTGATCTTCATGGCGCGTCGCCTGATCGTCCTCCCGCTTCGCGCGCTCGGCGCGGCCACGAGCCGGATCGGTCGAGGCGACTTCACGTCGCGCGTCGAGGTCGGTGCGGCCGACGAGATCGGCGAGCTCGCGAAGGCGTTCGACGTCATGCGCGAGGCAGTCGCCGATCGCGAACGCCGCCTCGCCGCCGCGACGGAGAACGTACGAAACCTGTTCGATCACATGCGCCAAGCGATCCTCGCGTTCGGTCCGGACGGGAAGGTCGCGGGCGCGGTCTCGCGGCAGGCGTCGCGCCTCTTCGGCAAGGACCTCGAGGGGCGAAGCGTGCGCGATCTCCTCTACCGCGGCGCCGACGATCACGACGTCGACGCGCAGGCCTTCGACGAGTGGCTCGGCATGGCGTTCGACGTCGCGCTCGCGGACTGGAACGAGCTCGCCGCGCTCGCGCCGCGCGAGGTGCCGCTGCGCCGCGCCGACGGCACGATCGTCCCGCTCGAGCTCGAGTTCCGCGCCGTCGCGTCCGGCGGCGGAAGAGCGGCGAAGATCGAGCGCGTGATGCTCCTCGCGACCGACGTCAGCGAGAAGCGGCAGCTCGAGCAGACGGTGCAGACGCAGGAAGAGGAGCACGCGCGGCGGATGACCGCGATGCGTCGCCTCATCGCGGGCGGCGGACAAGTCTTCGTCGCGTTCATCGATGCATCGCGCGAACGCTTCGCTCGCTGCGCGGCGATCGTCGGCAACGGGCCGCGCACGCTTCCGACGGCGGAGATCGACGAGCTCTTTCGTCACGTGCACACGGTGAAGGGCGAGGCGCGGGCGTTCGATCTCGCCGATCTCGAAGCGGAGTGCGCCAAGCTCGAAGAGGATCTCGACGAGCTGCGCGCGCTCGCGCGTGGCGAGGGTTTCGCGACCACCGGCTCGGTGCACGGCGCGCTGACGTCGAGCTTCGCGCGCGCACGAGCGGCGCTCGACAGAGGGTGCGATGTCTTCGTCGCGGCGTCGCCGATCGGTCGCGCGGCGCTCGATCAAGTGACGGTGCAGCGCTCCGACGTCGAGCGCCTCGAAGGCCTCGCGCGCGGCAAGGGGGACGAGCTCGCGCGCGTGGTCGATCGACTCGCGTCGCGCCCGTTCGGCGAGAGCACCGCGAGCCTCGTCGACATGGCGCCGACGTGGGCCGACAAAGACGGCAAGCGCGTCCGCTTGGAGGTCGAAGGGCGCGAGGTCCGCGTGCCGCCGCAGCTCGCGCGCGTGCTCCCGGGGATCCTCACGCACCTCGTTCGCA
>JAYVXB010000218.1:0-6889 GCA_043785585.1 Deltaproteobacteria bacterium
CGTCGCCGCCGCGCTCTGCACCAAGTTCGAGAGCTGCAACACCGGCGCCATGCTCTCGATCGTCTTCGACGATCTCGCCCACTGCGTCGCGCGCATGAAGCTCGTCTGCTCCGTCGAGCTCGTCGCGCCCGACGTCGCGTCGACGGTCGCCGAGGTAAAAGCGTGTGCGAACGCGATCAACGCCACGTCGTGCGGCGACGGCTTCGATCCCGATTCGGTCGCCGAGTGCCGATGGGTCGGCGCGCGCGCGAACGGCGGAGCGTGCGGCGTCAACGCGCAGTGCACGAGCGGCTTCTGCGACAAGCGTCCACCGTCGAGCGAGTGCGGGGCGTGCGCGGCGCTGCCGCAAGCCGGCGAGGCGTGCCCCGCGGAGCGCTGCGCGCCCGGGCACAAATGCGTCGCGCCGGGGAAGTGCGTGAAGCTCGTCGCGATCGGAGCGGCGTGCGACGCGTCGACGCCGTGCGCATCGAGCGGCTACTGCCTCGGGAAGAAGTGCGTCGCCCCCGCGCACCTCGGCGACAAATGCGATCCGCTCGGGCGCGCGGGCCCCGGCTGCTCCGAGATGATCACCTGCGACACCAAGACGAAGATCTGCCGTCCGCCCACGCTCGCGAACGTCGGGGAGCCGTGCGGTCTCGTCGGCACCGAGCTGCGAGCGTGCACGCGCTCGTGGTGCGAGGCGCACGGCGAAAGCGGCAAGTGCACCGCGCGCGTCGCGGAGGGCTTGAGCTGCACGACGAGTGAAGCGTGCGTGGTGCCGGCGACGTGTGTGAGCGGGACGTGCAAGATGCCGAATCCGGCGGGCTGTCGCTGAGCTCGTAACGCGAAGTGGGAGCGAGGGACGGGCCGGGGCGCATCGAGCGTTCCATCCGCATGCGCTGGTTTCGACTCGCTCCGTGCGCCGCTCTCGCCCTCGTCCTCGCCGCGCCGGCTTGCGCCGGAACAGGGCCGCGGCCGAGGTCCACCGCGACCTCGACCGCGACCTCGACCGCGACCGCGACCGCGACCCCGACCCCGACCGTCGCCGCGTTCGCCCCTGATGCGTCGACGGACGCCTTCGACGCCGCCACGCCGACCGAGCTCCCGCCGCCGGACGCCAGCTCTCCCCTCGCCACGCTCTTCGATGGCGACCCGACCGACGGCGCGGTTCGTCTCACCGAGTCGCGCTGCGGGCCGGGATGCCTCACGTTCCCGAAGGGCTGGCTCTCGGCGGACGACGGCGGCTTCGTCTACGCCTGGTACTTCCGCGGGATCGGGCAGTACGGCACCGCCGAGGTCATGCGCAGCCCGCTCGCGAAGCTCGACGACGCCGGCATCGCGTTGCGCCTGCGGTTCGCGGGTGGCGAGAACGTCGCCTGGGCCGCGCCGGTCGAGGGCACCGTCGGCAAGGACCACGTGAAGGCGCTCATCGCGGAAGGCGCCGGCACGTCGCGCGGACGCAAAGCGCGCTTCTGGTACGCCTACGTCGACCTCGGGCGCCGCAAGGATCTGGTCATCGCGTACGTCGTCGACGGCGAGCCCGCGGTGCGGACGGACGAAACGATCGCCGTGGTGAGGAGTGTTCGAATCGCCGACGGCAAAGTCGCCGACCGCTGATCCTAGAACTGCGGATCCTTCCCCTTCACTTCGACCTTCCCGTACGAGTACACGAGCTCGCGGAACACCGGCCCGCGGATGTCGCCGCCGCGCGCGCGCACGTTCCTCCCCTCGCCCGCAACGAGGACGACCTCGGGGATCTCGCGGCCGACGGCGACGCGCGCCATCACGTTCACCTTGTCGCCGAGGAGCTGCACCACGACGAACCCGCACCTCAAGCCGAGCCCGGATCCCGTGCACCCGTTGCGCAGGTAGATCTCGACGTTGCCGCTCGGGCGCCAGATCCACGCGCGCGGATAGACGCACGTGCCCTCGACCGGCGACGGGCACGGCAAGTCGAGCACCGGCTGCGGGAGCTCCGCGACGTTTTCGATCTTCGACAGCGGCTGCCCGACCTTGACCTCGAGCTCCACCTTCGCTTCGTTGCGCGGGCCGGCGCAGCAGCGAAAGCCCATCGTCGCCGACGCCGTCGACGGGGGCCGGCCGAGCGCGTTCGCGCAGCGTCCGACGATCTCGCCCGCCGTCGAGTTGCCGCCGCGCAGCACGCCGAAATCGCGACCGACGCCGCGCCCCCACGCGCTGTCGGTCCACTGCCAGACGCTGCCGTGCATGTCGCGAACGCCGAAGCCGCTCGCGCAGGCGAGCATGTCGCCGGACGGTTTTCTCGCGGCTTGCTCGACCGCGACGCCCGTGTTGCAGACCGGCGCGCGGTAGTCTTCTCCGTACTCGTAGCGCGTCCCCTGAGGTCCTTTGCACGCGCGCTCCCACTCGAGCTCGGTGCAGAGCCGTTTGCTCTTCGCGCCGCAGAGGCGCGCGGCTTCGTCGCGCGTCACGTTGGTCTGTGGGATCGCGCCGGCCTCGTTCGGGTACGGCAGCACATCCATGTAAAATCCACCCATCGGGATTTCGATCGACGGGAGCTCTTCTTCGGCGACGCGCGGGATCTGATCGATCGGCGTCCCCGCCTTCAGCGTGCCCGACGGAATCCAGATCATCCCGGGCTTCGGCGCGCCCGGCGTGATCGCGCTCGGGACGCTCGCGACCGCCGCGTCCGAAACGAAGCCCGCGTCGCTCGTCGCCGAAGATCTTCCGCACGACGAGCACGCGGGCGTCGCGAGCGCCGCCAGCGCGATCCAAACGAGAGACTTCACAGGAAGACGGGATGACGGGAAGGCACTCAATTCGGATCTTCCCGTCTGCCTGTTCAACCATCCGCCTTTTCGGCGGGCTCGCGGAGGCCGAGCTCCTTCATCTTGAGCTGGAGCCCCTTGCGCGAAATCTTCAGCAGGCGCGCGGCGTGCGTGACGTTGCCGTTCGTCTGCTCGAGCGCGCGGCTCACGAGCTCCTTCTCGAGCCGGCTCATCGCGACCTTCACGTGCTCCTTGAGGCCGCCTTCGCTCGCGAGCGCGGCTTGGAGATCGGCTTCGGGGAGCTGCGCGGCGAAGATCGGCGACGTGCCCTTCACCTCGAGCGGCAAGTCCTGCGCACGGAGCTTCTCGGTGTCGCAGAAGAGGACGGCGCGCTCGATGACGTTCTCGAGCTCGCGGATGTTCCCGGGCCACGGGTAGCCGGCGAGAATGTCGAGCGCGTCTTGCTCGACGCCGCCGACCTTCTTCTTCAAGCGGTCGTTGAACTTTCGCAGGAAGTGCTCGACGAGGAGCGGGATGTCGGTCGCTCGCTCGCGCAGCGCAGGCAAGCGCATCGGCACGACGTTGAGGCGGTAGAAGAGATCTTCGCGGAACGTGCCGGCCGCGATGAGCTTCTTGAGATCGCGGTTCGTCGCGGCGACGAGGCGCACGTCGATGTGGATCGTCTTGATGCCGCCGACGCGCTCGAACTCGCTCTCTTGCAGCGCGCGAAGCAGCTTCACTTGCATCTCGATCGGGATCTCGCCGATCTCGTCGAGGAACAGCGTGCCGCCGTTCGCGAGCTCGAAGCGCCCGGGCTTGCTGTTCACCGCGCCGGTGAACGCGCCACGCTCGTAGCCGAAGAGCTCGCTCTCGATGAGCTCCTTCGGGATCGCGGCGCAGTTGACCTTGATGAACGGCTTGTCCTTGCGCGACGAGTGCTCGTGCAGCGCGCGCGCGACGAGCTCTTTGCCGGTGCCGCTCTCGCCCGTGATGAGCACCGTCGTCGGTGTGTCGGCGACGCGCTCGAGGATCGCGTAGAGGTCCGTGATCCCGGGCGACGTGCCGATGATCCCGAACCGCGCGCCCATCGGCGGCGTCGCGCCCATCGCTGTTGCGTCCGCGTCGCGGAGCTCGCGCGTCTTCAGCGCCTTCGCGACGATCTGCCGGACTTCGTCTTTGTCGAACGGCTTCGTCAGGTAGTCGAACGCGCCGGTCTTCAGCGCCTCGACCGCGGTGTCGATCGTTCCGTGCGCCGTGATCATCACGATCGGCAGCTCGGGATCCTCGCGCAGCGCCTCGCGCAAGAGCGACATCCCGTCGACCTTGGGCATCTTGAGATCCGTGATGACCAGATCGATGTGATGCTCGCGCAGCGCTTCGAGCCCCTGCTGGCCGTCTTCGGCCGTGAGGACGTCGTAGCCGTCGCGGGTGAGCTGCGCCGACAGGATTTTTCGCAGGTTCGGCTCGTCGTCGACGATCAGGACCTGCTTCTTTTCGGGGAACATGCGAGCGCGAGCTTACTCGCTCGCGTGCCTGGGGAACAGGCACGCGTGCCGGGGAGAACAGTCGCGTCGGGACGACGTCAGAACCAGCCGAGGAGACCGGCGGTTATCCCGAAGTGGAGCGAAGAGTAGTCGCGCGACAAGGATTGCGTCTGCGCCGGGCCGCCGGGCGGCGTCGTCGTGGTCTCGGTCTTCGTGGAGCCCGTGAGCGGGATGTCCAGCACCGGCCCCGCGAAGAACCCGAAGTGCTGCACGGGCGTGAGCACGAAGAGCGGCTCGAGGCTCAAGGCCCACAGCGAGGTGTTCGTCGAGTTCGTCACGTTTGCTCCGCGGCCGTTGCCGAACTCGGGAGTGCTCGTGTGGAGCAAATTGAAGGACAACCCGGCGCGTGGCCAGAACGCGAACAAGTCGGAGAGGGGCAGGATGTACCCGATGCGCGGAGCGAGCGCGAAGTACGTCGACTTCGCAGCGTCCTGAGAAACGGAACCGCCCCCTTGCTCCTGCGTGTTGCTCGAGCCGAGCTGCGTCGCGAATGCGATCGATCCGCCGAGGGTCAAGCGATCGATGATCGTGTAGTCGAAGCCGACGCGCGGGACGTTGTAGAAGTTACCGTTGAACGCGAAGTCGTTGAAGTTGGGAAACAGGCCGATGGCCGTCGTCGACGTGGAGTTGGTCGTCGCCGGGTTGGTCCGGTTGTCCGTCGTCTTCGTGTTCGTATACGTGAAGAGGGGCGCGAGGCGGTCGGCGCTGACGATGAACTCGCCCTTGGTGCCGAATCCCTTCGCGAGCTCCTGAGCGCTTGCAGTTCCCGCGGCGGTGACAACGAGGGACGACGCAGCGATGACGATCAACGATCGAATCATGGGGTGCTCCTCCTGTAAGGCTACTGGAATACCACGACGGCGACTGGCGCGGCGTCAGGACAGCTCTACAGAATGCGTGTGAACGGCATGCGTCTCGTTCTGCCACGGTCCATCTAATGCTGCGCGCGCGCGCGTGGCTCCCGTCCGTGCGCGGGCTTCCTCGCGCCTACTGGGTCCTCTGGAGCGGGATGCTCGTCAATCGGCTCGGCAGCTTCGTCGTGCCGTTCCTCGCGCTGTACCTGACGCGCGATCGCGGTATGTCGGCCGGCGCGACGGGCGTCGTCGTGGCGCTCTGGGGTGCGGGCTCGCTCGCTTCGGGGCCGGTCGGTGGGATCCTCGCCGATCGGATCGGGCGGCGACGCACGCTGCTGGTCGGGAGCGTGCTCGGAGCCGTGGGGATGTTGCACCTCGGAGTCGCGCGGACGCCGGCGCACATCGCCGTTGCGGCGGCGATGTTGGGATTCTTCGGTGACCTCGTTCGGCCGGCGCTCAACGCGGCGATCGCCGACGTCGTCGTGCCCGAGCACCGCCCGCGCGCGTACGCGATCCTCTACTGGGCGTACAACCTCGGCTTCTCGATCGCTGCGGTGCTCGGTGGCGCGCTCGCCGACGAGAGCTTCGCGCTCCTCTTCGTCGCCGACGCCGCGACGACGCTCGCGTTCGGCGCGCTCGTCTGGCGCTACCTACCCGAGACGCGCCCCGTGCGCAGCGCCGCGGCCGATGCTCCGCGCGCGCTCAGCCTCTGGACGCCGTATCGGCACGGCGCGTTCGTCGCGTTCGTCGCGATCACGTTCGTCATCTCGGTCGTGTTCCACCAGTTCATTGTCGCGCTTCCGCTCGACATGGTCGCGCACGGCCTCTTGCCGCGAACGTACGGCCTGCTCGTCGCGATCAACGGAGTGCTCATCGTGCTCGTGCAGCCGCTCGCCGTGAGGCTCCTCGATCGCCTCCGCCCGATCGACACGCAAGCGATCGGCGCGCTCTTGACCGGCGTCGGCTTCGGGATCACCGCGCTCGCCACCGCGCCACCGATGTACGCGGTGAGCATCGTGGTGTGGACGCTCGGCGAGATCGCGATGGCGCCGGTGACGCCCGCGATCGTCGCGTCGTTCGCGCCGCCCGAATTGCGCGGCAGCTACCAAGGCGCGATGCAAATCGCGTTTGGCGGTGCGCTGCTCACCGCGCCGATCGTCGGCACGGCGGTCCTCGGTGCGTTCGGCGGGCCGACGCTCTGGGGGGCGTGCCTCGTCGTCGGCGCGCTCACAGCGCTCGCCTTCGTCGTCCTCGGTCGAAATCAGGCGTTCAGACGAAACGCCGCGCCAAGCCCCGCTGCCATCTCGTCCGGCGTGATCCTTCCGTCCTTGTCGACGTCGAGCGCCTCGAACACCGACGCGCTCCCGGACCACTCTTCGCGCGTGATGAAGCCGTCGCCGTCCAAGTCATAGACGCGGAACAGCTTCTCTGCGGCGCTGCCGCGCGCCTCTCCCGCGATCGCGTCGAGCCGCTCGCCGAGCTGCTTCTCGAGCGCCACGATCGCCTTGCTGAATCCGGTGATCCCTTCGTCGAGCTTCTCTTTCGCCATCTTGTCGGCGTCGTGCATCTTGCGGAACGTCGCCTCGTCCATCGCGATGCGCTCGCCGCCGAGCGTCGCCGACTTGGACGGATCGAGCTTGCGCGGGAGAGTCCCCTCCGTCTTCTCGAGCTCGGTCAGGAGATTCGGCGCGATCGTCAGAAGATCGTTCCCCGCGAGCTCGGTGATCTCACCGACGTTGCGGAAGCTCGCGCCCATGACCTCGGT
>JAYVXB010000219.1:0-20270 GCA_043785585.1 Deltaproteobacteria bacterium
CCACAACGGGATCGAGTACGCAATGATGCAGGCGTACGCCGAGGGCTTCGAGCTCTTGAAGGCGAGCGAGTTCGGGTTCGATCTGCACAAGCTCACGCACGTCTGGAACCAAGGCGGCGTCGTCCGCTCGTGGCTGCTCGAGCTCGCCGAGCGCGCGTTCAAGAAGGATCCCGAGCTGAAAGAGCTGAAGGCGTACGTCGACGACAACGGCATGGGGCGCTGGACGGTGCGCGAGGCGATCAACCACGCGGTGTCGGCGCCGGCGATCTCTGCGGCGCTCTTCGCGCGGTTCGCCTCGCGGCAGGAAAACGGCTTTGGTCTTCGCGTGCTCGCGGCGCTCCGCAACGAGTTCGGGGGTCACGCCGTCAAAAAGTCCTGATGCTGGCAAATCCTCTCCGAAGCGGGCTCGTCGAAGACAAGACGGGCGACGCGTGCGCGGTCGTCATCTTCGGTGCGTCGGGCGATCTGACGCGCCGCAAGTTGATGCCTGCACTCTACAACCTCGCCCTCAGCCGCGCGCTCCCCGGCGGCTTCGCCGTCGTCGGCGTCGCTCGACGTCCAAAGTCGCACGACGAGTTCCGCGCCGAGATGAAGAACGGCGTGGCCGAGTTCTCACGCCGCAAGCCACTCGACGCCGCGGTATGGGACGACTTCGAGCGCGGCGTCAGCTACGTCCAGGGCGCGTTCGGCGACGCGGCGACGTACGAGGCGCTGCGCGCGCATCTCGAGAAGCTCGACGAGGAGCGCGGCACGCGGAAAAATCGTCTCTTCTATTTCGCGGTGCCGCCCGCCGAGTTCGGGACGATCGTGTCGGGCCTCCGCGCGGCGAACCTCGTCGCGCCGCACGCCGCGGCGAAGACGGGCGGACCGTGGACGCGCTGCGTGTTCGAGAAGCCGTTCGGTCACGATCTCGCGAGCGCTCAAGAGCTGAACGACACCATCGCCGACGTGTTCGACGAATCGCAGGTCTTTCGGATCGACCACTACCTCGGCAAAGAGACGGTGCAGAACCTGCTCGTCTTCCGGTTCGCGAACAGTCTCTTCGAGCCGGTGTGGAACCGCGAGCACGTCGATCACGTGCAGATCACCGTCGCCGAAGAGATCGGCGTCGAGGGGCGCGGCAAGTTCTACGAGCAGACGGGCGTCACGAAGGACATCGTCGAGAACCACTTGATGCAGCTCCTCTGCTTGACGGCGATGGAGCCGCCCATCTCGCTCGCGGGGAACGCGGTGCGCGACGAAAAGGTGAAGGTGCTCCGCTCGCTTCGCCCGATGGAAGCATCGGACGTCGGACGGAGCGTCGTGCGCGGCCAGTACGCGCGTGGCTTCGTGCGCGCCGAAGAGGTGCCGGCGTACCGCGAAGAGCCCGACGTCGCGAAGGACTCGCACATCGAGACGTACGTCGCGATGCGCGTCTTCGTCGACAACTGGCGATGGGGCGGAGTGCCGTTCTACGTCCGCGCGGGCAAGCGGCTCGCGCGGCGTGTGACGGAGATCGCGGTGCAGTTCAAGACGGTGCCGCACACGCTCTTTCAGGCGCTCGATGGCGGCATCACGCCGAACGTGCTCGCGATGCGCATCCAGCCGGACGAAGGGATCGCGCTCCGGTTCATCTCGAAGGAACCGGGGCAGCAGACGATCTTGCGCGATGTCGCGATGGACTTTCGGTACGGGTCGTCGTTCGGCAGCAACACGCCCGAGGCGTACGAGCGCTTGCTCCTCGATGCCATGCGCGGCGAGGCGACGCTGTTCACGCGACGCGACGAAGTCGAAGAGCAGTGGGCGTTCATGGACCGCGTGTTTTACGCCTGGAAGAAAGAAGGGAGCACGCCGCCGCCGATGTACCCGGCAGGCTCGTGGGGCCCCGATCAAGCGGACGATCTCCTCGCGCGCGACGGGCGGCGCTGGAGAAAGCCGTGAGCCCCGAAACGAGCGCCGCTGCGCCTGCGCCGAGCGCCGTGATGTCGCGCATCGAGCGCGAGCTCCGCGACATGTGGTCGGTCGCGGCGCCCGCGGGCGACGTGCCGCGCGCGCGCGCGTGCACGATGAACCTCGTCGTCGTCGCGAGCTCCGAGGAGATCGCCGATCGCTACATCGCGATCATCGACGACGTCACGCGCTCGATCCCCGCGCGAGCGATCGTCGTGGCGCTCGATCCCGAAGGACCCGACACCCTCGAAGGCGACGTCACCGCCGTGTGCGGGATCGACGCGGCGGCCTCGATTTGCTCCGAGCGCGTTCGCATGACGGCACGCGGCGCGGTCTGCGCGCGCGTCGCGAGCGCCGTCGACGCGCTCTGCGTTCCGGAGCTCCCGACGGTGCTCGTGTGGCTCGGGCGCGTGCACGTCGACGACGACGTGTTCCTCGAGCTCGCGAAGGACTCGCAGCGTGTGCTGCTCGACACCGAGTACACGTCGCTCGGCAGCCTGCTGCATCTCGCGCGTTGGGCGCGGGGCGGCGAGCGAGGCCGCGAAGGGCGCCCGCACGTGGCCGACTTGGCGTGGACGCGCCTCGCGATTTGGCAAGAGATGTGCGCGCGCTTCTTCGACACCCCTGCCCTGCGCGAGCACGCGTCGCACGTGACGCACGTCACCCTCCGGCAGGCGTGCGACTCGGGCGCACGTCTGGGATCGGAAGGGGCGCTCCTGCTCGGGTGGCTCGGGACGCGCCTCGGTTGGAAGACGACGCGCGTCGGCGGGCACCTCCGCTTCCGACGCGCCGATGGCGGCAACATCGCCGTGAGCTTCGAAGCGGTCGCGCGTCCGCCGGGCGTGGCGCCCTCCGCGCTCGCCGGCGTGGCGTTCGACGCGGTCCACGACGGAGTCACCCTCCGCGCGACGCTCGATCGTCAGCTCGCGACGGGCATCCCGGACGACACGCTCGACGCCGACGTCCTCGAGTGGCGTCTCGACGTCTCGACGAGCGCGGACGCGAGCGCACCTGCGACGTCGCGTCGCGGTCCGATGGAGCAGCGCGTGCGCCTACGAACGAACCAAGGCGCGCGCCTGCTCGAGCGGACGCTCCACCGCCCCGCCAACGATCCCGCGCTGGCCGAGGCCGCCGCGTTCGCCGAAGAAATGGTCGAGGACGAAGTCGTCTGCACTTGACGCAGGCCGTTCGCGCGCCGCTCCGCGAGGCTCCCGCGATGGGCGCGGCCGCTCAGCACCAGCGAACGCGAACCGTGTAGACGATCTTCGTCTCGCCGCGCGCCGGGACCTTCACGCGGAACGTGAACGTGTGCGCGTCCTTCTTCGTGTGCGGATGGCTCGACTGCACCATCGTCCAGTCGCCGCCAATCGGCTCGACGTCCTCGACCGCAGCCTCGACGTCCTTGTGGTTGCGAAGCGAAATCTCCCACGCGCTCTCCGAGTTGCAGCTGCCGAGGACCTTGAAGCTCGTCTGCTTTCGCTCGCCCACGACGTCGAACGCCTCGCCCATCTTGATCAGAATCTTTTCGTCGCGCGGCGTGTGATCGATCGAGTCCTCGCCGATGAACTGCTTGGCGCCGGAGCGATCGGCTTTGTAGACGCGCACCACGCCCTTCGGGAGCGGCATGCCGAGGCGGTTCTTCTCGGAGTTCTGGATCTCGAGAAAGACGCTGACCTTCTGGTTCGATTGAACCTGCCCCGACTGCCGCCGATAGAAATACGGCTGCCCGTAGAAGAAGAGCTTTTTGTCGACCTTGATCCCGCTCGCCGAGAGCAAGTTGATCTGCTTCTGCTCGTTGTCGAGCACGCTCGTCGGCTGCTCGAGCGAGTAGAGGTGGTACTCGAAGAACGCTTCTTCGCGGAAGCCGTCGCGCTTGTCCTTCTCGTCCGACGACTTCGTCGAAACATCGCCGTCCTGCGCCCCCTCGTTCCCCGCGACGCGCTGCACGTCGCCCGCGACGAGCTTCAGCTTGGCGTTCTCGTACGAGGCGCCGCTCCCGTTCACGAGCGTCACCCATCCGCGCAGATCGGCCTCGGCGTCCTTCTCGTCGATCGTCAGCACGTAGTCGGCCGACCAGCGCATGCCGCCCGCGAGGTACGTGACCTCGATCTTCTGCTTGGCTTGCTGGCTGTCGAGGAGCCACACGAGCGTCGGCTTCGCGATCAAGTTCGGCGGCACCTCGGGGAACGCGAAGCGGCCGCGGAAGTCGAAGGTGATCTCGCCGTTGATCTTGAGGACGACGCCGTTCGAGACGGAGATCACCTCGGCGTCAAAGGCCTCTTCGGTCCCGAGCTTCTCGCTGAATCGGTACACCTTGATCTTGCGACCGACGTACTTCGCCAGCAGCGTCTGCGGGCTCAAGAGATCGTAGCGGTAGTTCTGCTCGAGGACCTTGAGCGCGCCACCGTTGCCGGGCGCGCCGAGCGACTTGATGCTGACCGTCGCAGGCTGAATCGTCGCGGCGACGTCGCGGAGCTCGAGCGCGACGCGGCCGGTCCCGAGGTCGACGTTCCGGATCTCGCGGACGAGGCCGAAGTTCTGGTTGTAGACCGTGATCGAGACCTCTTCGCGCTGGGCGGCGGACGACTTGGCGTCGCGCGGTGTGGCGGTTGGCTGCGCGAGCGCGCTCGTCGCCGCGGCGATGCCGGCAGCGAACAGCGGGACGAACGACGCGACGCGCCTCATGACGAGAGCGTACACGCTGTGCCTGGAGCCCGACGCCCGAAGCCTGTAGCCTCACGCGAAATGACGACGAAGCTAGTCCCCGGTCAGCTCATCGCCGTCGCCGATGCGTCCGAGGTCGCGACCGAAGCGGCCGCGCGGATCGCGAAGGCGCTGCGCGAATCAATCGCGCGCTACGGCTCGGCGGCGATCGCGCTGAGCGGCGGCAACACGCCGCGCGCCGCGTACGCGCTCCTCGCGAAGGACCTCTCGGTCGACTGGGCGAAGGTCGAGATCTTCTGGGTCGACGAGCGCGCGGTTCCGCCGACCGACGACCGCAGCAACTACCGCTGGGCCAAGTCGACGCTCGTCGACGGCGCAAAGATCGCCGCGCACGCCGTGTGGCGCATGCCCGCCGACTCGCGCGATCTCGAGAAGGCGGCGCGCGCGTACGACGCTCTGCTCCGAGCGCGCGTTCGCGACTCGAGCGACGGCATGCCCGCGTTCGACGTGATGGTCCTCGGCGTCGGTGACGACGGACACACCGCATCGCTCTTTCCAGGCGAGCCGGCCGTCAACGTCACCGATCGCGTCGTCGTCGCGGTCCCGAAGAACGGCGATCGCGAAGCGCGCATGACCGTCACCGCGCCCATCATCGAGCGCGCGGGGACGCTCGTCATCCTCGCCGTCGGCGCCGGAAAGCGCGACCCGCTCGATCGCGCGTGGGCCGTCGAAGGCGACGTGCGAAAGACGCCGGCGCGCGTGATCCGCGGCGGTCGCGGTGTCGTCTGTTGGATTATCGATCGCGCTGCGGGCGGCGTGTGACGCGCTTCTGATAGAGTCGCGCGCGACGGCGAGTCGCGCAAAAAAGCAACCGATCGCCTGGAGGGTTCTGACGATGAGCAAGCTTCCGCATGAGGATCTCGCTAGAGCAGCCGTGACGGCACGTGGGCTCGCGATGGACGCCGTTCACGCCAGCCAGAGCGGCCACCTCGGTCTGCCGCTCGGGTGCGCGGAGATCGGCGCCGTGCTCTACGGCAACGCGCTCAGTCATTGTCCGGCGCACCCCGAGTGGCTCAATCGCGATCGCTTCGTGCTGTCTGCGGGGCACGGCTCGATGTTCCTCTATGCATGGCTGCACCTCAGCGGCTACCGCACGTTCACCCTCGACGAGGTGAAGCGCTTCCGTCAGCTCAACTCGAAGACGCCGGGCCATCCCGAGTTGATGCACGCGCCGGACGGCGTCGAGACGACGAGCGGTCCACTCGGTCAGGGCATCGCGAACGCCGTCGGCATGGCGGTCGCGGCGAAGATGGCCGAGGCGCGCTTCAACACGAAGGAGCACGCGATCTTCGATCATCACATCGTCTGCCTCGCGGGCGACGGATGCATGCAAGAGGGCGTGGCGATGGAAGCCATCAGCTTTGCGGGCCATCAGAAGCTCGACAACCTGATCCTCATCTACGATTCGAACGCGGTCACGCTCGACGCGATGGCGAAGGAGACGCAGAGCGAAGACGCGGCGAAGCGCTTCGAGGCGATTGGCTTCGACGTCGAGACGGTCGATGGGCACGAGATGGAAGCGTTCCACGCGGCGTTCGAGCGCGCGAAGAAGGCGGGCAGCGGCAAGCCGCAGCTCATCATCGCCAAGACGCTCATCGGCAAGGGGATCCCCGAAGTCGCCGGTACGCAGAAGGCGCACGGCGAGGGCGGCGCGAAGTTCATCGAGGCGGCTCGCAAGGGGCTCGGCCTTCCGGCGGAGACGTTCTTCGTGTCGCCCGAGGTCCGCGCGTTCTTCGCGGCGCGCGAGAAGGAGCTCGACGCGGCGTACGCGACGTGGGGCAAGACGTTCGACGCGTGGAAAGCGAAGAACCCCGCGCTCGCCGCCGAGCTCGCGGTCACGCAGGCCTACGCGCACACCGTCCCGAGCGGTACGGCGCCGCATGGCCCGGACGCGGCCGCGCTCCTCGCGTCGATCCCGGAGTTTCCCGCGGCGACGAAGATCGCGACGCGCAAAGCCGGGCAAGACGTTCTGCAGCCGCTCGCCGCGAAGGTGCCTCTCCTCGTCGGCGGCCGCGCGGATCTCTACGGCTCGACGCTCAACTACATCGGCGATCTCAAGACCGGCGACGACGACTTCAACGCCGCGCGCCGCGGCGGTCGCAACATTCGCTACGGCATTCGCGAGCACGGCATGTGCTCGATCATGAACGGCATCACCGCGCACGGGATCTTCCGCGCGAGCGGCGCGACGTTCCTCGTCTTCGCCGACTACTGCCGTCCGGCGATCCGACTCGCCGCGCTCAGCCACCTCCCCGTCGTCTACATCTTCACGCACGACAGCGTCGCCGTCGGCGAAGACGGGCCGACGCACGAGCCGGTCGAGACGATCCCCGGCCTCCGCGTGATTCCGAACCTCGACGTCATTCGTCCCGCGGATCCGGAAGAGACCGCGGGCGCGTTCGTCGCGGCGCTCGATCGCCACGACGGGCCGACCCTCATCGCGCTCACGCGCCAAGCCGTTCCGCTCCTCGAAGAGATCCCGGTGAAGGCGCGACGCGAAGGCGCGATCAAGGGCGGATACATCGCGAAGAAGGAGACGGCGGCGCTCGACTTGATCCTCCTCTCCGCGGGGAGCGAGCTTCAGCACGCGCTCGAAGCGAGCAAAAAGCTCGGACCGGGGACGCGCGTCGTGAGCATGCCGTCGTTCGCGCGCTTCGATCGGCAGCCTGCGGCGTACAAAGACGAGGTGTTGCCGAAGTCGTGCCGTCGACGCGTGGCGATCGAGGCGACGGTGACGTCGACGTGGGCGAAGTACGTCGGGCTCGACGGCGTGACGCTCGGGATCGATCGCTTCGGAATGTCCGCGCCGGGTGGCACGGTCATGAAGGAGCTCGGGATGACGGCGGACAGCGTCGTCGCGGCGGCGAAGAGCCTCGCGTAGAGCGACGGGAGAGGTTAGCTGAGGTGGAGGGCGTGGTACGCGCTCCCTGCGAGGCCGATCGACGAGTCGAGGACGACCGCGACGGGGATCTTCTCCATCATCGAGGAGAAGCGCCCCTTGTCGCGGAATGATCGCAAGAACGGTCCGCGCTCGAGCTGCGTGAGCATCGCGCTCGCGATCCCGCCCGCGACGAAGACGCCGCCCGTCGCGAGCGTCTTCAGCGCGAGGTTCCCCGCCTCGGCGCCGTAGACGCTCACGAAGAGATCCACGGCGCGCGTGCACGCCTCGCTCTCGCCCCCGATGCCGCGCTTGGCGATCTCGGCGTTGCGATCGGCCGCGGATCGGATGAAGTCGGCGATGACGGGCGACTCACCGAGGGCTTTTGCGTCGCGAAAGAAATCGTAGACGTTGCCGAGGCCGCGGCCGGACAAGATGCGCTCGTAGCTGACGCGGCCGCCGACGCGCGCGCGAAGAAAGAAGAGGAGCTCGACCTCGAGCTCGTCGCGCGGAGCGAAATCGCTGTGGCCGCCCTCGGTCGCGAGCGCGACGTGACGCTCGCCCGACCAGACGAGCGCGGATTCTCCGAGGCCGGTCCCCGCCGCGAGCACCGCGACGGTCGCGCCGTCCCTGCGCGGAGGCTCCTCGCCCTGCAAGACGTGGATCTTCTCGCGCGGAGCGTGGAGCGCGCCGAACGAGAGAGCGACGAGATCGTTCAAGAGCGTGACGCGCTCGATGCCGAGCGCGCGACCGAGCGCGTCGCCGTCGACGATCCAAGGCAGGTTCGTCGCCGTGCAACGGTTGTCGACGACGGGACCGGCAACGCCGAGCGTCGCGGTGTGGATCGGCAACGGCGACTCGCCGAGGAACGCACGCGCCGCAGCTTCGAGCGACGCGAACGCTTTGCTCTCGAGCGTCGCGACCCGGAGCGGCTCGACGCGTCCGGCTTCGATGACCGCGAAACGCGCGTGCGTGCCGCCGATGTCGCCGACGAGGATCACGACGCCTTGCGTAGCACAACTTCGGATGGCGTTGGCCGTCGTGCGCTCGCCGCTCACGGCGCGCCGCACGCGAGCCAGTCCGCGAGCAGCTCGCGCTCGTGCTGCGACGGTCCGTCCGGCCCGGGGGGCATCGACTTGTTGTCGGCGGCTGCGTTGATGAAGATGCGATCTCTGTCGGCGCGTATCGCGTCGAGCGAGGCGAACGAGCGCGAGCTGTAGCCGTTCGGGCCGCCGTGGCATCGCACGCAATAGCCGTTGAAGAACTCGCGACCGAACGTCTCGTACGTCACGGCGGGACCGCCCTGCGGGCACGGGTGATCGGCGATCGGGGTCCCGACGGTGCACGACGCAGACGCGACCGCGGTCGCCGCGGACAGAGACACGAGGAGCGCGCGCAGAGTCGTCTTCATCGGAGGAGGTAGTCGAAGCCGACGCCGAAGTTGATGCCAACGTACGAATGCGGGCCGAGCGTGTCGTCGGGGAAGTACATCGCGGTGAGATCCACGAAGCCCGACCACTCGAGGCGCTTGTCGCGGCTCGACGCGACCGGGATCTCCGCGCCGAGCGAGAGACCGCCGCCCGCGCGATGACGAATGCCCGCGCCGATCCCGAAGAGCGTCCCCGCAGGCGCGTTCTCTGCCGAGACGAGACCTTCTTCGTGCTGATGGATCGCGAAGAGGCGCGCGTACGGATGCACCGCGCGAAGCGGCAGGTAACCCGTGAGGCCGAGCGAGAGACCCGTGTTCAGGCGATGGTTCACCGTGGCGTACGATTCCCAAGTTTGAAAGTCGATCGCGAACACGCGCTCGAAGCGCACGCCCGCACGCAGCGTCCCGCCGCCGCCGTAGTCTCCGCGCCACGTCGACGCGTAGGTCGTTGCGCCCACCGCGGCGCCGAGCTCGACGTCTGCACGCGCGCGCGGCGCGAACGCGAGCAGCGCCGACAAGCAGCCCGCCGCGACGACAGGAACACGCGCCCGTCGATCCCCCACGTTTCGCACGGCATCGCGCTAGTGCAACGCGCGTACCGGCACGAAACCTCGGCGGACCGCGCGCCGCGTCGCCGATCGTGACTCTCCGGCCACGACCTCGGTGTGCGCCGAACGCCGCGCGGTCCGAGAGCTCTTCACGAGCGGCGGCGTCGAAGCAGGAGCGTCATCCCGAGCGCCGTGAACCCGAGGAGGAACCACGTCCCGAAGCGATCGTCCTCGCGCATCGCGTTGCACGAACAGCCCGACGACGACGAGCTCGGCGCGTTCTGGTTGGTCGTTGCAGGACACGGATCGTATTTCGGATCGCTGTACGTCTCGGTCGCGTGAACGTTCGACATCTGCGCCTGATCGGCCGTTGCCTCGAGCCGCAGATCGCCGACCGCGAGGGCATGCGCCGGCAACCGCGCGCGCAATCGCGTGACCCAGACGTCGCCGCGCATTCCCGCGGTCGCCACGTCGAGATCGTCGCAGACGTCCGGCTTCGAAGGCAGCGGGCACGTCGCGGCGTCGTGCGTCCCCGCTTCGATCGCTCCGCCGTCGTTCGTCCCGGCTTCCCCCGCGTCGCTCGACGCATCGGGGAGCGGCGTCGGCGCTCCCGCGTCGCACGGCGGATCCATCGTGACCTTCGGGCGGCACAGCGACGTATAGACGCTGAAGAGCCCTGGATTCGTGCCGTTCCCCAACGAAGCGTAGCGCGACGCCGGCGCCGACGACTGCGTGATCCAACCGAGACCGCCCCCCGCCGTCAGCGCCGCCTCTTCGAGTTGGGCGAAGTTCGATCGCGACACCGCCGGGTCCCACGTCAGCTTCGTGAAATCGATGACCGCGTCCGGGAAGTTCTGCGTGTGGTACCGCCCTTCGCCGATGACGTAGAGCTCGAGCCCGACGTTCGCGCCGACGCCGGCCGCGACCATGCGGAGAGGCAACGACGGATCCGCGCCCTGCGAGACGATGCGCACCGGCTGCATCGCGCGAACGCCCTGCCCTGGGCGCAGCTTGAGCGCGATGAAGTCGAAGCCCTCGTTCACGTACGCCGTCAAGGTCGGCTGGATCGACGCGGGGATCGCGAAGCCGTTCGTCGTGAGCCACGTCTCGAGCGCATCGCCCATCGACGCGCGCAGCGTCACCGCTTCGTACGGGCCGACCGTGTCCTGGCTGACGACGGTCACGCCGGGCGTCGTGCCCGCGTCGGAGTCGAGGCTGCCGTTCGGCGCAAACGCAGACGCCGTGTCCGACGAGCTCCCGCAGCCGAGCCCACCTCCGCTTCGTTCGTTGTAACCAAATCCGTTTCCGCCGCAGAACCGCGTCGTCGGTCCTTTCACGACCGGCTGCGTGCTCGCGTCGAGCGCCGCCATGAACGCGTCGTGCGACAGCTCGATCTTCGCGCCCGGCTGCACCGGGAGCACCCACGCGAACTGCGTCGGATCGCCCACGTAGCGAACCTGATCCCAGAGGACCGTCTGCGTCTGCGAAATCGAAAAGACCATCCTGTGATCGGTGATGACGCTCTCGACCTCGTTGGGTCGCGGCGGCTCGTGGAAGCAGCCGCCGCAGGCTTGGGCGTCACGCACCTGCGTCACGCTGGCGCCGACGACGAAGATCGAGAGCGCGAATGCAGGCAAATATCGACGGTTCATGGCGTCCTCCAAAGAAAGGCGGTGTCAACGTTCGTCCTCGCTCACCGTGATCGCGCTGTCGTGTGTGCGATGCCGTCGAGCGGGGCGAAGCGCGCGGTTTCCTCCAGCCATCGCGCCTCGCGACGACCTCTTCAGCAACCGACGTGCCTGCCGAGCTTCAGGGCGGCGTGCTGTCGCGTCGCGAGCGCGGCACGCTGGTCGCGTCGTAGACGACCTGCACGGAGAGCGCGTCGCGCTCGTAGCTCACGATGTCGAGACGGGGAACGCGTCCCGCGCAGATCCGCACGACGGTGCGCAAGCTCGCGAGCGTCATCAGCCGATAGTTCGCGTCGTAGAAATAGGGAAAGTTCTCGTAGCGAATCGTCGCCTGCTCGTCGTCGGCCGCCGCGGTGACGACGGCGTCGCCGCGCCGAATGAGCGACCACATCGTCGGCACTTTGCGGAGCACCATTGCGGGCGATCCGAGGCGAAGCAACGCGCGAAAGAAATGGTTGATGCCGAGGTCCGTGCACGCTTCGAGCGCGAGACCGAGTCGCTCCGAATCGCCGTGCGCGAGGACGCGCCCCATCGCCGCCATCCCCTGCTGCAGCGCCTCTTCGGGGTACCACTCCGACGCGAGCGGATCGGCGATCGTGTCGTGGTGCTCCGCGTCCACCGCGGCGGCGATCGCCTCGTGCGCCTCGGGCCCGTACCTCTCACGCACGAAGCGGCGCGCGGTCGCGAACCAGACGCCCTTGACCTCGCTCTTCATGGCGTCGCGGGTTTCTTCCCACCGTCGCGCACCGCCTGCGTGTGCGCGCCGTACGTCTCGGAGAACGCGTGCCGCCCCTCGCCCTTCGCGACGAAATAGAAGTAGCGCGTGTTCTCCGGGTTCATGACGGCGGCGAGCGACTTGGCGCCGGGGTTCGAGATGGGTCCCGGCGGGAGCCCTTCGTGCTTGTACGTACTGTAGCGGTTCGCCGGATCGCCGTTGATCCCCGGCGTGATCTTCCCCGCGTAACCAGCGCACGACGCGAGATCCGGCGTGACGAGGCAGCCGTAGCCCGCGGTCGGATCGCACTGCAGGATCTTCGGCTTGAAGTCGGCGTCGCGGAGGCGATTGAGAAAGACGCTCGCGATGATGCGTCGTTCGTCGTCGACGGCGGCTTCCTTCTCGATCATCGACGCGAGTGTGACGACTTCGCGCGTGCCGAATTTCAACGGCTCGTGAGTGAGGTCCAAGAGTCCGGATTCGTACTTTTGCTCGATGGTCACGTAGCGGCGATCGAACTCGCCCTTCATGCGGCGAACGATCTCGGCCGCGTCGCTGTCGGGCGCGAGCTCGTACGTCGAGGGGAAGAGAAAGCCTTCGGCGCTCTCGCCTTCGATGCGGAGCTCTTTCAAGAGATCGACGTTCGTCGTCGCGTCGAGGAACGCGCGGAGCGTCGTGACGCGCTTCTCCTGGAGGCGTTTCGCCATGTCGAAGCGGGTCCATCCCTCGGGGAACGTGACCTTGACGTGGCCCGCGCCCGGTCGGCGCTCGAGGCGCGCGAGGAGCTCGCCCGGCGTCGCGTCGTCGCCGAGGATGTGCGTCCCCTTGACGATCGCCGCCGTCCCGCCGTTGACCCAGACATAGAACGCGAACGCGCGCGGGCTCGCGACGAGGCCCGCGGCGGAGAGCTTGTCGGCGAGCGACGTCGGCGACTCGTCGCCCTCGACGACGATCTCGACGACGTTGCCTTGGCCAGGCCCCTTGCCCGACGGATAGACCAGCAGCCAGAGCGCCGCCGCGACGAGCGCCACCGCGAACGCCGCCGCCGTCCACTTCGCTCCCGGCGAAACCGCGAACGTGTGCTTCGGCGCGCGCGGCGATGCCTGCGCGCCGCGCGCGAGCGCATCCGCGAGATCCGGCTTGCTCTTGCGCATCCCGGGGGCGCGCTTTCGCCCCGATTTCGATTTCCGAGGTGAGCTCATCGTCCCCTCGCCGCTCCGCCGCTCCGCCGATCGAGCCACGCCTGGAGGATCGCGCACGCCGCCGCCTCGTCGATCCGCGCCTTCGCTTTCTTGCCGCGGACCTCGCTCGCACGAAGCGAGCGCGCCGCCTGTACCGTCGTCAGGCGCTCGTCCCACAGCTCGACCTCGAGCCCGGTCGCGTTCGCGATCGCCTGCGCCTGCTCCCGCGCCCGCCGCGCCGATTCTCCCTCGCCCCCGGTCATGTCGAGCGGGAGACCTACCACGAAGCGCACGACGTTCTCTTGCTCGGCGAGCGTTCGAAGCGCCGCGAGGAGCGCGCGTTGATCGCGCCCCGGAAGCACGCCGCGCGGGTGCGCCATCGACCCGAGCTCGTCGTCGATCGCCACTCCGACGCGCGCCGCTCCGAGGTCGAGCGCGCACGTTCGCCCCCTCGCCGCGCTCCTCTTGCCTCCCGTCGCCACGCCGAGCCGAATAGCGCGTACCTGCTCGCGCGACCAGACCTCCTTGACCGGGGGCGCCGCGTAAGGCGATAAGACGCCCTCCCCAGCATGTCTCAGCTTCGCGCCGTCAAAGGAATGAACGACGTCCTGCCCGACGAGATCTCTCGTTGGCATCGCGTCGAAGCGGCCTTCGAGCGGGCAGCGGCGCTCTACGGCTACCGCGAGGTCCGCACGCCGTACGTCGAGGCGACCCCGCTCTTCGTGCGCGCGATCGGCGAAGCGACCGACGTCGTCGAAAAAGAAATGTACTCGTTCGTGCACCACGACGAGCCGCTCACGCTGCGCCCCGAGGGGACCGCGGGCGCCGCGCGCGCGTACGTCGAGCACGCCGTGCACACGAAAGAGCCGGTCAGCCGCTGGTATTACATCGGCCCGATGTTCCGCGGCGAGCGCCCCGCCAAGGGTCGCTACCGGCAGTTTTACCAAGCGGGCGCGGAGATCTTCGGCGATCCCGGTCCCGGCTGCGACGCCGAGATGATCGACATGCTCGTCGGCTTCTTGAACGCCATCGAGGTCCCTGGCGTCGAAGTGCTGGTGAATTCCTTGGGCGGCCCCGACGCGCGCGCGCGCTACAAAGAGGCGCTCGTGAAATTTCTCGAACCGCAGAAGTCGAAGCTCGGCGCCGAATCGCAGCGTCGCCTCGGGACGAATCCGCTTCGCATCCTCGACTCGAAGAGCCCCGACGATCAGGCCGTCCTCGAAGGTGCGCCGACGATCCACGAGTTCCTCGACGACGCCGATCGCGCGCACTTCGAGGGACTTCAGCGTCACCTCGCGGCGCTCGGGACGCCGTTTCGCATCGAGCCCAAGCTCGTTCGCGGGCTCGACTACTACACGCGCACGCTCTTCGAGATCAAAGGCGCGAAAGAGAAGCTCGGCGCCGGCGACACGCTCGTCGGCGGCGGCCGCTACGACGGGATGATCGGCGATCTCGGCGGGCCCACCGTGCCGGCGATCGGCTTCGCCGCGGGGCTCGAGCGGCTGCTCATCGCGAGCGAATTCAAGACCGAGTCGACGATCATCGACGCCTACGTCGCGCCGCTCGGCGCGGGCGCGGTCGACCACGCGCTCGTCCTCGGTCGCGATCTCCGCCTCGCGTCGATCCCGTGCGAGGTCGACACGCGCGGCACGTCTCTGAAGAGCCAGCTCCGCCGTGCGAACGCGCTCGGCGCACGCGTCGTCCTCATCGTCGGCGACAGCGAGCTCGCCGAAGGCGTCGTGCAGCTGAAGGATCTCGGAGGCCACACGCAAGACCGCATTCCGCGCGACAAGGTCATCCCGATCGTCGTCGATCGCCTCGTCGCCGCCTCGCGCGGCCTCGACTCGCGCCCTCCGGCCAAGGGGACGCCTTGAGACTTTTTTCACAGGAAGGCGGGAAGACGCGAAGCATGAGGAAGGCTTCTCGGGTCCGGATCCAACTCGCTCTCGCTTCCCGTCTTCCCGTCTTCCTGTGCTCTCTCTCTCTGCTGTTCTTTGCGTCGGAAGCGCGTGCTCAGCGTGGCGGTCGGCCGCCTCCGCAGAACCAGCCGACGCAGACGTCGCCGACGCAGCAGCGGCAAGTCGGTCCGCGCGCGGGGCAGCAGCCGGACGACGAGCCGCAGGTGCAGGTGCAGCAGCGCGCCGAGCCGTCCGCGGCGCCGCCGGCGGATCCGCTCGCGGTCTCGCCCGAAGTGAAGGCGCGCATCGGGACCGACTGGGACAGCGGCTATCCGGCGCCCCGCGAGGATCCTCAAGCGACTCGCGGCATCAAGTTCCCGTTCTACGAAGAGCGGCGCGGCGACTACCACCTGCGCCTCCTTCCGCCGTTCGTCTTCGAGCACACGCGCGGCCTCGCCGACGTGCATTCGCCGAACCTCGAAGGCATCCCGACGACCGAGGACACCGAGGGTCTCTACGGCCTCTTCTACTACCGCCGCCGCTCCGCCGCGCTCGACGCCGATGTCGTCTTCCCGCTCGCGTGGCGCGTTCGCGAGCGCACGAATCACGTCTGGGTCGCGGGCCCCGCGGTTCACCGCGAAGCGCCCGGCGAGCACGACAACTGGCTCGCGCCGATCGTCTTCGAAGGAGCGCGCCCCGACGGCGGCTACTTCCACTCGCCGCTGCTCCTCACGACGTCGTCGTGGAGCGCGAAGAAGGCGTTCACGCTCATCGGACCGTACTTCCGCGATCGCACCGCGAGCGACGTCGATCTCGGCGTCGCGCCGTTCTTCTTCCGCGGCGACAACGGGAACGTCGACGGCGATCGCAAGACGTACACGCTGATCCCGCCGCTCCTCTACTACCACCGCGAGCGCGAGCGCGACGACAGCACGATGACGGTCATCGGGCCGGTCATCATGCAGTCGACCCCCAAGCGCGACATCTTCGACGTCGCGCCGCTTTTCTTCCACATCAAGGGCAAGCCCGAGACGGGCGGCATCGCCGAAGAGCACACGACGATGTTCCCGTTTTTTCACTGGGGGCACTCGCCGGACAAATCGCTCTTCGTCGTGCCCGGCTACTTCCGCCGCCTGACGCGCACCGCCGACACGCTCATCACGCCGTTCTTCTCGCAAGCCGAGACGCGCAACGGATCGACGACGCTCACGGTCGCCGGCCCGGTGATCCCGATCTACTGGCGGTACGCCGATCGCGATCTCGGCGTGAAGGCGATCGGCATCTTGCCGCTCTTCTATCAAAGCGACGGCCCCGTCGGTCACGACTACCTCACGCCGCTCTTCGGCAAGTTCGAGACGTACGGCGTATCGAAGACGTACTGGGCGTTCCCGTCGATCACGGTGTCGACCGACACCAACGGCTGGTCGACGAACGTCTATCCGTTCGCGTTCGTCGGCCGCGACAAAGAGTCGTCGCACACGGTCCTCGCGCCGGTGTTCTGGGATTTCGCGAACCCGAAGCGGCGCACGACGGTCGCGTTCCCGTTCTATTGGCGCTTCGCCGACACGGTCGACGAGTCGATCACGCAGATCGCGGCGAACACGCTCTACCTTCAGAAGAAGGTCGCGGGCGGGCACGACTGGAGCTTCCACGTCCTGCCGCTGTTTTCGTATGGCGAGAACCCGAGCGGCTATTTCTGGAACGTCCTCTTCGGCCTCGCGGGCTTCACGCGCGACGGGAGCGCGGACACCATGCGCGCGTTCTGGATTCCGATTCCGCTCGGCGGCTCGGCGGCCGTGAAAGCTGCCGCGTCGCGCTAGTCAACGTCGCGCGTGCGCGTCGATTTCGTTCATGAGGTGGGCGCCGTCGCGATCGAACAGATCGTTGTGATGGCCACCCGCGACGGAGATGAAGCGCGCGCCGGCGATCGTTCGCGCGAGGAGCACGCCCATGTCGTACGGGATCACCTCGTCACGATCGCCGTGGATGATCAGCGTCGGGACGCGAATCTCGGCGGCCTTCGCGAGCGTGTCGAAGTGGTCCACCACGCAGAGGCGCGTCGGGAGGAAAGGCGCGAACCGCGCGGCGACGCCCGGGACCGACGTGTACGGCGTGACGAGCACCAGCGACGCCCCTCGACCTCGGCGCGCCATCTCCGCGGCGACCCCGCTCCCGAGGGACGTTCCCCAGAGCGTGACTCCGTCGCGCGTGATGCCGCGCGTCGCGAGCGCGTCGAGCGCCGCCTCCGCGTCGAGGTAGAGCCCCGCCTCGGTCGGCGTCGGCCCCGCGGACGGTCCGTAGCCGCGGTACTCGACCAGCACGACGCCGAAGCCGCGCCGCGCGAGGTCACGCGCGAGCGGGACGCTGTCGCCGATCTGCTCGCCGTTGCCGTGGAAGAAGACGACCGTCCGCGCGCCTGGCGGAGGCGCCAAGAACGCGGCATGCGCGACCACGCCATCGGCCGCGCGCAGTACGAGCAGCTCGACCGGCGGCTCGCCCTGCGCGACGAACGGCCGCGGCTTCGGCGCCGGGTAGAGCGCGCGACGAAATCCGAGCCGCGCGAGGACGCACAGCACGACGTAGACGACGACGGCGCCGAGGAGGATCTGCATCAGCTTTCGTGGGAGACGGTTCTTCAAGAGCCCCGAAGCGACTGTGTGAGCACTGAACGAAGGTACGTTCGTCGCGGAGGGGATTTCCATTCAAGAGATTGGTGATTTCCGAAACTCGTGTCGCCTTTTTCATCGATGGCACGCGGACTTGGGCCGCGCTTCTCATCGTACGCTTTCGGAAAACGGAGCTGCTTGATCAAGAACCTCAGGGGGCGTTCTTGCCGCGCGCGACGATGCGGACGAAGGCGGAGATGGCTGCGGTGACGTCGTCGCGCGTGGTCGTCTCCCCGAGCGAGAAGCGGAGGCTCGACGAGGCGCGCGCGTCGTCCCGGAACATCGCGGCGATCACCGGCGACGGCTCGGCCGTACCGGCGCTGCATGCGCTCCCGCTCGACGCGCAGACGCCTTCGAGATCGAGCGCGGCGACGAGCTCGGGGCCGCCCCAGCCGGGGCACACGATGTTCGTGACGTGCGGCGCGCGCGCGGCGACGCCGTTGACGGACGAGCCCGGGAGCGCGGCGAGGAGGGCGCGTTCGAGCTCGTCGCGCAGGGCGGCGACGGCTCTGTACCGCGACGGGCCTTCGACCGCGTGACGAACGGCGACCGCGAAGCCGGAGGCGGCGACCGCGTCGAGCGTCCCGGGGCGCACGCCGCGCTCTTGGCTCCCCCCGACGACGACAGGATCGATCCGCGCGGCGGACCGCGTGACGAGCGCGCCGATCCCTTTCGGTCCGCGGATCTTGTGCGCCGCGATGCTGCGCGTATCGGCAAGGAGCCCGCTCGCATCGACGCGACCGACGGCCTGGACCGCATCGACGTGGACGCGCGCGCCGTGCCGACGCGCGAGCGCGATCGCCTCGTCGACCGGCTGCACGACGCCCGTCTCGTGGTTCACCGCCTGCAGCGCGACAAGCTTCACGCCGCCCTCCGCGAGCGCCGCTTCGAGATCCGCGAGATCGATCGTCCCCTCTTCGCGCACGCGCAGCCACCGCACGCGCGTGCGCCCGTCGCGTTCGAGCATCTCGGCGACGCGCGAGACCGACGGATGCTCGAGGCGGCTCGTCACGAGGACGCCGCCTTCGCTCGAGCTCGATCGAAGCGCGAGGTTGTTCGCTTCGGTCCCGCCCGACGTGAAGACGACGTCGCGCGGATCGCACTGCATCAACGCGGCGACCGCCTCGCGCGCATCCTCGACGCGGCCGCGCGCTCTCCTGCCGAGCGCGTGCACGCTCGAAGGGTTCCCCCACGCGTCGCGCGCGACGTCGGCCATCGCGGACACGACCGCATCGAGCGGCGGCGTGGTCGCGTTCCAATCGAGGTAGATGCGCTCGTCCTTCACGCTTCGTGATGTAGCGCGCATTGCACCCGGACGTGATTTCAGTGATCGGGACCGGGAGCGCTTCAGTTCGTCGCGTCGAGGACCACGGTCGGTGCGCGCTTGGCCACGGTCAGTGAAAACGCGGCGCCGGTCAGGTACGCACCTTCGACGGTCGCCCCGGCACCGAGCCGGACGTCGCCGCCGAGACCGCGGGCGACACGCCGCGCGATCGCGAGCCCCACGCCGACGCCTCCGTGCGCGCGCGTCGGCGACCCGTCGATCTGAAAGAACGGCTCGAAGACGCGCTCGGCGCGCTCGGGCGCCACGCCCATCCCCGAGTCCGCGACGAGCAACTCGTACGTCGCTTCGTGCGCGATCACACGCACGCCGACGATCCCGTCCTCGGGCGTGAACTTCGCCGCGTTGTCGAGGAGCTGCCCCATCGCGCGCCCCAGGCGATCCGAGTCGCCGTACGCGGGGAGCCCGCCGCGCGGCAGCTCTTCGAGGAGCGTGATGCGTCGCTCGGCGAAGCGATCGGCGGTCTGCGCGATCGATCGACGAACGAGATCGAGGAAATCGTACTCCTTGTGGAAGAAGCGCATCTTCCCCGTCTCGAGGCCCGTCACGTCGATCAAATTGTCCAAGATCGAACGAAGCCGGCGCACGCAATCGTCCATCGCGCGGAGCGACTTCGACTGCGGCTTGGTGAGCGGTCCGAGCTCTTCGTCGATGAGCATGCGCAGGTAGCCGACGATCGGCGTCATCGGCGTCGCGAGCTCGTGCGAGATGTTTCGGTAGAACTCGCGACGCAGTCGCTCGAGCTCGCGGAGGCGCTCGTTCGCGGCCGAGAGCTCGGCGATCTTCACCTCGAGGTGCGCGACCATCTTGTGCGACTGCATGCGGAGGCGCTCGCCGGTCGCGTCGGCGCTCGAGTGGTACGGCTCGCGGTGGCCGGTGATGTAGCGGCGCACCAGCGTCGCGAAGTTGCGCGCGTCGATCGGCTTCTGGATGAAGCCGTCGCAGCCGACGGCGAAGCTCGTGTCGCGATCGCCCTCGGCGGTGATGGCGACGATCGGCACGCCGCTGAGCGACGCTTCGCTGCGAAGGCGAAGCGTGACCTCGTAGCCGTCGAGGCCTGGAATGTTCAGGTCGACGAGGACGAGATCCGGTCGCTGCGCGAGCGCGAATCGAACGCCTTCGAGGCCGTCTTCGGCGTCGACGACGTCGTGCCCATCGGCCTGGAGGAGCTTGCGAACGAGGAGCCTGTTTCGAGGATCGTCCTCGATGTGGAGCACGCGCGACATAAGGTTGCAGTTTCCCTTCGACAGCCCGCTTTCCCGCCGTTCCCCT
>JAYVXB010000220.1:0-20252 GCA_043785585.1 Deltaproteobacteria bacterium
CGAGTCCGAATCCTTCATCTGCGCTTTGACCGCGAGCAGCAGCGCGAGCGTCTGCACCGTCTTGCCGAGACCCATGTCGTCGGCGAGGACGCCGCCCGAGCCGATCTCGTGGAGGAACCAGAGCCATTGAAAGCCCTGCTCTTGGTACGGACGAAGCTGCGCCTTCAAGTTGCGCGGCTTCTTCGTGCCTTTGATCTCGTCGATGTCGCGGAGCTTGTTGAAGAGCTCTTTGGTGTCGGCGGTGACGTTCGCGCGGCCGACTTGATCGAGGAGCTCTTGGAGGCGACCGGCTTGCGAGAGAGGGAGCTTGGCGCCGTTGCCGCCGCTGGTCGCGAGGATCTCGGCTTGGCGGAGGAGCACTTCGCGAACCTTGGCGACGTCGAGCTTCGCGAACGATCCGTCGGCGAGACGGACGTAGCGGCGCCCTTCGGCGAGGCAGCGTCCGAGCTCGTCTTGCGTGACAGCGACGCCTTCGCTCTCGAACGCGAGGCGCAACGAGAGCCAATCCACGCCGCTCGAGACGCGCGCGCTCGCGCTGAGCGTCTCGTTGCGGACCTGCACGTCGACGAGATCGTCCGGAACGAAGAGGTCCCACTCCTCGGGGAGCGAGCCGACGCCCTCGGTCCAGAATTGGATCACGTCGTCGCCGCGCGCGATGAACTTGTTGCCGTCCTCGGCGGGGACCAGTCCGAGATCTCGGAGCCGGCCGGCGGCCTCTTGCTGCGCGACGATGTCGCAACGGATGCACTTTGCGCGCTTCGAGCTGCCGCCTTCGGGTGGCTTGACGATCACCGGCACGGTCATCCCGTCGGCGCGCACTTCGATCTCGACGTCCTCGTACGCGGCGCGGAGCGACACCTGCGCCTCGATGAGCGTACCGCCCGCCGACACGCGGAACGTCGGCACCAAGTCGACGACGTCCGCGACCTGCGACAGTTCGGGGAGCTCGGCGCCGACCTCGAGCGCGACCTTCGGCAGACCTTGCGCGATGAGCTGCGGCAGGCTCTCGACCGGCTCGTGGATCGTCGGCATGCGAAGCAGCCTTCGGATGCTCGCCGGCGACGCGCGGCGATCGATCGGACGCGCCCATCCTTCTTGCGCATCGACGTACCAGCCGGGGCTGCCCTCGAACCACGCGCCCTGCGCCAGCGAGAACTTTCGCGGATCGCCCGGGCGCTGAAAGCTCGACTTCACGACGACCTGCGAACCGTCGTGCGACAGCTCGAGATCGAACCGTGGGCGCAGCGTCTCGTCACCGAAACGCAGCTCCATCATTTGCGGCTCGACGATCACGCGACGCCCTCTCAAGAGAGGAAGCAGATCGCTCGCGTCCTCGCCGCGGACCTCGATGCCGACGCGGCGCGGCCCTTCGTTCTCGAAGCGCGCGAGGAGGCGGATCGCTTCGCGGTCGGCGGTCGGCGTCTGATCTTGCGCGACGAGGAGCGCACTGGGGAGGAGCGGCGTTCGTGCGTTGGGATCGAGGAGGGTGATCGTGAGCGATCCGCCGGAGCCGTGGCTCGAAGGGCGCACCTGCAGGCGGTACTCGATCGTCTTCGGGAACGGCGGCATCGGCTCGGGGAGCCATGCGTCGACACCCGTCCCGGTCGACGGCGTCGTCCGCGCGACCGAGCCGGCCTCGGCTTGCGCCGCTTTCATCGCGCGCTGACGAGCGCGCTTGCTGCGGCGTCCACCTCCGCCGCGCGGGTCGAGCGGGCTGTCGAGCGACGCAGAGTACGTCATTCCGTTGGTCATGACGCCGCCTCCTTCGTGCGCGTGAGGGAGCTGCTGCGGTGGCGGGCGGCCTGGGTTGGGCTGCGAGCCACGCGCCTGATCGCGGAGCGCGATGAGGAGCGCCGCGACGTGCTTGCAGTGCCCGTTGATCTTGGAAAACGCAGGGCAGCTGCACTCGGAGCTGATCCCGCTCGGCGTGAGGCTGACGTGCACGCTGTACGGGGTCGGCTCGGTGCCGCGGACCTGACCGCGCGCGCCGGCGTCCTCGACGGACACGTGGTCGACGGCATGGCGCCGCACGTAATCGTAGCCGCGAAGGAACGCGCGGGCCCCGAGCAGGCGCCGGAGCGCTCGATCGTTGAGCGTGGAGATGGCATCGGAGAAGGGGGTCGGCAAGTGATGCGACCTGCACGCGCGCCGGGGAGGCAGGGCGTGCACCTATGGTGTGAGAAGACTTTCTGTCACGAACTGGGTCGCGGCACGGCAGAAAAGCCGAGGGCGCGCGACACGTACGAAGGCCAATTAGCACCTCTCTTTGAGACGCGCAACGGGTGAGCTGGCGAATCCGATTGCTGCGGCTGGCAGCACTGAGTTACGAAATTGCGGCAATGTCATCCCCTCGCCGCATCTCTCGCGTCTCGCTCCTCGTCTGCACCGCGCTCGCGCTGGCCTCGTCGTTCGGCCTCGGGTGCGGCGCCTCGGGAAACACGCCTGACTCCAGGTCGCCGAAGCCGAACTCGCAGCTCGTCTTCGAGCTCGCGGCGCCGTCGGTGGTCGCGATCCTCAACGACGATCGCGCGGACCGCGAGCAGGAGATCAAAGACCTCGAGAAGTCGATGGGCGACGAGTCGCACGCCCCGAAGAAGATCATCGACGTGTCGCTCCGCAAGGAGCCGACGCCGCACGGGACCGGCTTCGCGATCCACACCGGCTTCGGAGGACCCGGCGGCGACATCCGGATCGCCACCGCCGCGCACGTCGTCATCCGTCCCGACCGCCTCAAGATCACGACGCGCACGGGGCAGACCGTCGAGGCCGAGCTCGAGCACATCGACGAGGTGCGCGACGTCGCGATCCTTCGACCGAAGGTGCCGCTCAAGGACGTGCCGCCGTTGCCGCTCGGGACCGTCGATCCGGTCGTCGGGCAAGCGGTCTGGTCGATGGGTCACACCGGTCACGGGTTCTGGGCGCTGTCGTGGGGGATGAGCGAAGGGATCGCGTCGGGGATCGTCGACATGTTCGGATCGAAGCTCCTGCTGTTCGACGCGGCGGTCTATCCGGGCTTTTCGGGCGGGCCGGTCGTCACGATGGAGGCGGACGGCAAGCCGCACGTCGTCGGCGTGAACCACGCCATCCTCTTCACGGGCGGGAGCACCTTCCCGATCGGCCCGATCTCGAGCGCCGCCTCGCTCGTCGAGCTCCGCGCGACGGCCGCGGGCACGCCGCACCCGCTCGAGCCGATCCTCTCGGCGTACGCGAAGAAGCACAAAGACAAGCAGTACGCCGACGTCTTCATCACCGATCGCCTCAACATCCAGCGCGACGTGCACGACAACCAAGTCGCGTCGTTCATGGGGAACGCGAAGGAGATCGAGATCGACGACAGCGGCCGCGCGCGCATCCCGGCGATGGCGATGCTGTTCGGTCTCGAGAAGGGGAAGAGCCACGAGATAACTTTCGAGATCCACGATCCGAACAACAACCTCCTCGCGAGCGACAGCGTGACCGTGCGCGTGGCGGCGCGTCAGCGCGTCTCGTTCGTCAGCACGTCGATGCGCTTCACGACGAAGACGCACGGCAAGCACGCCGTGACGGCGAAGCTCGGCGACAAGACGCTGGGGACCTCGTTCGTCATCCTGGCGCGCGAAGGCGACGACGAGGACGTCGCCGAGGCGCACGACGCCGACTCGTCGGACGACGGCGATCCGGACGTCGACATCGTCGTCGCGGCGGCGGGCCGACCCGAGCCGCTCACGATGATGGGCATTCAGTCGGTGTGGCTCGAGAAGAGCTACCCGCGTCGCGTGAACTACTCGTGGTTCGCGCGAGGCACGCGCGGGTGGAGCGGTACGTACGTCGCCGTCAGCGGCTTCGTGCTCGACGAGAACGGCCACATCGTCGGACGCTCCGACGGCTGCCTCACCGGCGAGCTTCGACCCGAGCACACGTGGGCGTGCATGGGATCCGGCGGATTGCATCCGCCGCCGCTGCCGACGCGCGAAGGCTCGTACGACATCGTCTTCACGATCAACGATCGCCCGGTCGCGTGGTGGCCGATGGAGGCGATGATTCGCCAAGAGCACTTCCCCGGCAGCGACGTGTCGCGCTGGGCGAACGAGATGAAGCGCGTGATCGTCAAGCGACGCCAAAAGATCCAAAACGATCCGCTCCCGCCGGCACCCAAGGCGCCGGAGGACGAGCCGGGACCGCCGAAGCCTCCGGGCCTCAAGCCACTGGTGACTCCACCGAAGCCGCCCGTGAAGAAGCCCTGAATGCGAATCAACCGCCAAGGCGCGAAGGCGCCAAGGGGATTTGGGATGAAGCCAAAATCTTGGCGGCTTTGCGTCTTGGCGGTCCTCTTCCTCACCGTGGGTTGCACGGCGCCGGTCGCGGCGGGGCTCGACGAGAGCGACGCGAATCGGATCGTCGTGACGCTCGATCGCGCGAGCATCGACGCGACGAAGGAGGGCGACCCCACCGTCGAGGGGAAGTTCCGCGTGCTCGTCGCGCGCGACGACGTGGCGCGAGCGCTCGGTGCGATGCGCGAGGACGAGCTGCCGCGCGTGAAGGCGCCCGGCGTGCTCGACGCGATCGGTAAGGGCGCGCTCGTGCCGAGCCAGGCGGCGGAGCATGCGCAGATCGTCGCGGGGATGTCGGGCGATCTGCAGCGGACCCTCGAAGGGATCGACGGCGTCGTCTTCGCGCGCGTGCACCTGAATGTGCCGTCGCCGGATCCGCTGCGCGAGTCACGCGGAGCGCACCCGAGCGCGAGCGTCCTCATCGAGCATCGTGGATCGACGCCTCCGCTGACGAACGACTCGGTGCAGCGCCTCGTCGCGGGCGGAATCGCCGGGCTCGCGCCGAGCGACGTGAGCGTGGTGACGATCTCGCGCGCGGCGCCACCGACGATCGCCGGACAGAGTCCGATCGCGCACGTCGGGCCGATCGCCGTCGCGCGCGGATCGATGCGCGCGCTTCAGGGCGCGCTCGTGGCGCTCGTCGCGCTCGTCGCGGTGCTCGCGGCCGCGACGCTGCTCCTCTACTCGCGGCTCGGCCGCGCGCGCGCCGATCTCCAGGCGAACCAAGCGAAAGGCACGCCGCTCTCGTCGCCTTCGCAACCGCCTCCGCGGGGCTCTCGCGCGTGATCCGCATCCGCGCCCTCGCCAAGTCGTTCCCAGGAACGGTGGGCAGCCGCAACCACGTGCTCCGCGACATCCACCTCACCGTTCCCGAGGGTTGCCTCTACGGGCTCATCGGTCCGGGCGCGGCCGGAAAGAGCGTCCTCCTCAAGATGATCGCAGGCCTCATGAAGCCCGATCGCGGGACCGTCATGATCGCCGAGGACGACGTCACCGCCGCGTCCGAGCTCAAGCTGCAGACCGTGCGCCTCAAGCTCGGCATGCTCTTCCAGAACAACGCGCTCTTCGATCACCTGACCGTCTTCGACAACATCGCCTTCCCTCTTCGGCGCCTCTACCACCCACCGGAGGACGAAGTGCGCGAACGCGTCGCCGAGCGGCTCGCGTGCGTGTCGCTCTCCGGCTTCGAAGACCGCATGCCGTCCGGGCTCTCGGGCGGCCAGAAGAAGCGCGTCGGCGTCGCGCGCGCCACCGTCACGCGCGCGCCGATCGTGCTCTACGACGAGCCGGCGGCGGGGCTGGATCCGGTGACGTCGCAGAAGATCTTCGAGCTGCTTCGCTCCGAGCAGCGCGCGTCGAACGCGACGGTGATCATGGTGTCGAGCGATCTCGATCGCCTGCTCACGGTCACCGATCGCGTCGGCATGATGTACAGGGGCGAGCTCATCTTCGACGGCACGACCGCGCAGGCGAAGTCGAGCGAAGAGCCGCGCATCCGGCAGTTCGTCCACGGGCTGACCGAGGGACCGCTCTGAAGTCCTGATTGACACGCACGTCGCACCCGCGGCAAACAGCGCCATGCGCTTTCGACTCCCCGCCGTCGCGGCCCTCGCGTTTGCGTTCTTCGCGTGCGGCACCCTCGCTTGCTCGAAGGACAGCGACAAGACCACGATCAAAGACATCGGCGACGCGGACACCAAACCGCACAAGTTCGAGCCCGATCCTCTCGGGACGATCCCGCCGATGGACACGAGCGAGCCGCCGCCGGTCGCCGTCGCGCCGACCGTGACCGCGAGTGGATCGCCCAGCGCCGCGTCGTCGGGCGCGTCACCGAAGTCGAGCGCCGCCGTCGCAGCGTCCGGAGCGCCCGGAACGCCGTCGGTCTCCGCCGCGGTCAAGCTCCTCGCGCCGGGCGAGGCACCGCGAAAGAAGCTCCGCTACAAGTTCAAGGTCGGTCAGACCGAGATCGCGACGATGGACATGCAGACCGGCTACGCGGTCGAGGCGGGGCCGGACTCGGAGCCGGAGAAGAAGCTCCCGATGGTCCGCTTCAAGATCGCGATCGAGCCGAAGAGCGTCTCGCCGGAAGGCGATCTCAAATACGAGTACCGCCTCGTCTCGGCCGACGTCGTCGAGAACCCGCAAGTGCCGCCGCAGCTCGCGGGCGCGCTCAAGCAGATGATGGCGGGGTTGAAGGGGCTCTCGGGCACGGGCGTCGTCTCGGCGCGCGGCATCAACAAGGAGTCGACGTTCTCGGCGCCGCAAGGGGCATCGCCGCAGACCGAGCAGATGATCGAGCAGATTCGCCAGACGACGCGCGATCTCGCCGCGCCGCTCCCCGAAGAAGAGGTCGGCAAGGGCGCGAAGTGGGAGAAAATCACCAAGGTCGAGAACGCCGGGCAAAAGGCGGCACAGAAAGAGACGTACACGCTCGTCGACCTCAGCGGCGACACCGGCAAGATCGACGTCGTCGTCCTGCAGAACGCGCCGGGCGGTGCGGTGCAAGCGCCGGGGATTCCCGCGGGCGCGGGGATCCGGATCGAGAACATGGTGTCGAACGGCAAAGGGACGACGGCGTTCGATCTCAATCGGATCACGCCGACGTCGGCGCTCGATGCCGTCACGACGATGTTGCTCCTCGCGGATCGCGGCGGGCAGACCGAGAAGGCGAAGATGACGATGAAGGTGACGCTGCGCCTGTCGGGGGGCACGAAGTGAAGCGATCGAGCGCGCTGCGTCTCTGCGTCGCGCTCGCGCTCACCGCTTGCGGTGCCGCGGCTCCCCTTCCCCTCCCGCCGGGTGGCGACGCGACCGATCCGGCGGCCGTCGCCGATCAAGGTCCGCGCGAAGACGAGCTGCGCCTCACGCTTTTCGAAGCGGGCGCAGAGCCGCGGCGCCCGCTTCGCTATCGGTACCCGATAGGTCGTCCGGAGCAGATCGAAATATCGATGCGCATGACGATCACGATCGTCGTCGGCGAGACTGCGCCGGGCGCGGGGCCGCCGGCGAAGACCGCGGAGCTTCCGACGATCAAGACCGTCATCCGGATCGATCCGCTCAGCGTGTCGCCGACGGGCGATCTCAAATACGAATTTCACGTGATTCGCACGACGCTCGGCGACGACATCGAGGTCCCGAAAGACGCGCGAGAGAAGCTCGAGACGGAGCTGCGGCGAATGGACGGCACGGGCGGGTGGGCGCTGGTCACGTCGCGCGGCCTCACGAAGCGAAGCGTCTACGAGATCCCGCACGACGTCCCGCCCGAGGTGGCGCAGACGATGGAGAGCGTGCGGCAAGCGGTGCAGCAGATCGCGACGCCGCTCCCGGCCGAGGCGGTCGGCGTCGGCGCGAAGTGGGAGACCGTGAGCTCCGTGAAGACGCAGCTCGTCAAGCTGACGCAGACCGCGCGCTACCAGCTCGTCGAGAGCTCGGGCGATCGCGGCGCGCTGAAGATCGAAGTGACGCAGACCGCGCCGTCGCAGATCGTCGCGATTCCGGGCGGACAGCCCGACGTGACGTGGAAGCTCGAGTCGCTCGCGACGTCGGGGAGCGGCACCGCGCGCTTCGATCTGACGCGCGTCGTCCCGACCTCGGAGATGCAGGTGCAGACGAAGACCGCGCTCATGGCCGACAAGGGCGGAGAGACGCAGCGACTGACGACGAACGTGCAGCTCGGCACCATGATTCGTACGACGCCGTGAGCGATGAGCGACGTCGTCGCCATCCTCGCGTCGTGGGTGCTGACGACCTCCGCGGTGTTCCTCGTGCTGCGTTTGGACGAACGGCGCATGACGCCGGCGCAGCGCGCGCGCGCGTGGCCTTCGACGAGCCGCGTCGCCGCCGCGGTCGTGTTCGGCGTCCTATGCTTGCCGATTCACTTCTGGCGAACGCGACGCGGAGCCGCGGGCGTCGGAATCGGCGTGGGCGTGATGTGCGTGGTCGGGCTCTTCGCGTCGATCCCGGATCTGATGCTCGAGCTCGAAGTGATCGACACGCGCACGAGCGCGATCCTCGAAACGATCCTCGCGCTCTCCGTGCTGGGTACTCTTCTGTACGTCCGCAAGAGCATCGAGCACCGCCGCTTGTGCTAGCGTCGCCGCCGATGGCGACGGCTGCAGCTCCTCCGCAACCCACCGCCACGCCCGGGCGCTTCGACAAGTCGCTGGCGGCGCTCGGCGGCGGCTTCCTCGGGATCGCCGAGACGGTCGGCGGCATGGGCGTCCTCTTCGGACGCATCGTCGTCCGCTTCTTTCCTCCGCAGATCGACGGCCAAGAGCTGAAGCGAAACCTCCACAAGATGGCGGTAAAATCGCTCCCGATCGTCGCGGTCACGGCGCTCTTCACCGGCGCGATCATGGTCATTCAGGCCGCTCCGATCGTGAAGCGGTACGGCGCCGAAGGGCTCCTCGGATGGGGCGCCGGCTTCGGGACGCTGCGCGAGATCGCGCCGCTGCTCACCGCGCTGATGATTTCGGGACGCGTCGGCGCGAACAACACCGCCGAGCTCGGCACGATGGTCGTCACCGAACAGATCGACGCGCTCCGCGCGCTCGCGATCGATCCCATCTCGTTTCTGATCTTGCCGCGCTTCATCAGCATCATCGCGACGCTCTTCATGATGACGCTGTACGCTGACGGTCTCGCGCTCTTCGGCGCGGCGTACAGCGGCAAGGGGCTCCTCCAAGTCGAGCCGCAGAGCTTCTACAACGGCCTCACCAGCGGCCTCCTCAACTTCGGCGACGTCGCGAACGGACTCGCGAAGAGCGTCGTCTTCGGCCTCGTCATCGCGCTCGCGAGCTGCCACTTCGGCCTCGCGACCAAGGGCGGCGCGCCCGGCGTCGGACGCGCGGTCAACGCGACGGTCGTCGCGAGCGCGGCCGGGATCTTCGTCCTCGACTACCTCGTCAGCTTCATGCTCGGCGGCTGATACCGCGGCGGCACCGCGCGTACTACACTGCGCGTATGAAGCGTCGGATCGTCTTCGTCGCGTGCCTCGCCACAGCTGCCCTTCCGCTCGTCGCGTCTGCGTGCGGCAGCGACGAGAACGGCAGCACCTTCCGCGCCGGATCGGCCGACGACGGCGGCGCGACGGGCGACAGCGGCGGCGGTGACGGTGGTCCGGACGACGCGGGTTTGATCTTCGGCGACGGGAACATGAAGGACGCGGTCGGCGACGGCAACTGCGGCCCGAACCTCCTCGGCACGCTGCGCGATTTTCACCAGGCGCACCCGGACTTCGAGAAATTCCTCGGCGACGATCACGGCATCGTGAAGGCCGATCTCGGCGCCGACCTCAAGCCCGTCTATGCGTCCGCGACGACGTCGGCGACGACGACGGGCAAAACGAATTTCGACCAATGGTACCGGACGGTCGCGAACGTCAACGTCGCGATCCCGTTCGAGCTGAAGCTCGTCAAGGGACCGAACGGAATCTCGACGTTCAACGACGCGGCGTTCTTCCCGCTCGACGGGATGGGGTTCGGCAACGAAGGGAACAACCACAACTTCCACTTCACCTACGAGCTCCACACCGAGTTCATCTATACGGGCGGCGAGGTCTTCACCTTCGTCGGCGACGACGACGTGTTCGTCTTCATCAACAACAAGCTCGCGATCGATCTCGGCGGCGTGCACAACGCGGAGACCAAATCGGTCAATCTCGATCAGACCGCGGCGATGCTCGGGATCCAGAAGACCAAGACGTATCCACTCGCCATCTTCCAGGCCGAACGCCACACGACCGAATCGCACTTCCGCGTCGACACCACGATCACGTTCACGAACTGCGTGCCGATCGTGCCGTGAACGCGCGAGCCTTTTCGCCACGCTCGTGGCGGAACACGACGGTCACGAATGCCGTTGCGACGTGGAGCGCGGCGAATGAGCGCGCATCCTTCGTGCAAGCGACCGCACCATGAAGAAAGCGAAGCGCAAGCGCGCGAAGGCCGGCGGCGAGCTCTTGAAGGACGCGAAGGAGAAGGCGCGCGTCGAGAAGCGCTGGCACATCATCGGCAATGGGAGGCCGCCGAAGAAGCCCGGGAAGAAGTACCGCTACGTCGACGAGCTCTCGCGCCTTCAGCTCGAGCTGCTCAAGCTGCAAGAGTCCGTTCGACTGCAGGGGCTGCGCGTCGTCGTGATCTTCGAGGGCCGCGACGCCGCGGGCAAAGGCGGCGTCATCAAGCGCATCGTCGAGAGCCTCAATCCCCGCGCCTGCCGCGTCGTCGCGCTGTCGACGCCGACCGAGAAAGAGGCCGGCCAGTGGTACTTCCAGCGGTACGTCGAGCACCTGCCCGCCGCAGGTGAAATCGTGCTCTTCGATCGCAGTTGGTACAACCGCGCCGGCGTCGAGCGGGTCATGGGCTTCTGCACCGACGACGAATACAAAGAGTTTTTGCGTGCGTGCCCGCTCTTCGAAGAGATGCTGGTGCGCGCGGGAATCCACCTCGTCAAATATTGGTTTTCGGTCAGCGACGATGAGCAGGAAAAACGCTTCGTCGATCGGATGAAAAATCCGATCAAGCGCTGGAAGCTGAGCCCGATGGACGTGGAGTCGCGTCACCGCTGGGTCGACTATTCGCGCGCGAAGGACGTGATGCTAGGCCGCACGGATCTCGACCGGACGCCGTGGCACATCGTCGACGCCGACGACAAGAAGACGGCGCGCCTCAACTGCATCGCGCATCTGCTGCGGCAGATTCCGTATCAGGATCTTCGTCCGATGAAGATCAAGCTGCCGAAGAAGCAGCGCAACAGCGGGTACAAGCGGCCGAAGAAGTCGGCGCAGCGCTGGGTTCCGAAGATCTATTGACGGTGCGGCGCGCGATGTGGCCCGCGACTTGCTGAAGCTCTCCACGTAAGCGGGTCGCCGACTCGCGAGTCGTTCAACCATCCATCGAAAGCCAGGGTGTCGTCATGCTCCATTGGGCCATCGTCTTTTTCGTCATCGCGGTCATCGCAGGCGTCATGGGTTTTTGGGGACTCGAGTCGTCGGCGGCGGGCATCGCGAAGTTGTTGTTCTTCGCGTTCCTCGTGATGGCCGTCATCTCCGTCGTGTTCGGACGCCGCGCATCCGCGTGACGAGCTCCGACGTCTCGGGCCGCAGAACCAGAAACCATCGGGAGAGACCCATGAGCAGCGATCAAAAGAAGAAGACAGCGACACTCATGCAATCGGGAGGCGCCGTCGTGCGCTCGCTCGAAGCGCAAGTCGAGAAGCACCCGTACATGATGATTGCCGCTACGGCCGGTGCTGCGTTCGGGCTCGGCGCCATGATGGGCTCGCGTGTCGGGCGGCTGCTCACGGCTCTGTGCGCGAGCTACGCGATGAAGGAGCTCGCGCGCGGAGAGGTCGGTCAGCGTGTCGCCGTCGCCGTCCGCAAGGGGATCGCCGACATCACGTCCGCCGACGCGATGCGAAGCTGACCGTCAGTGAAATAGCAAGAACAGGAGCCATTGCCATGAAGACGAAATCCAGCTCGAAGACAAAGGGCGCAAGCGCCACCATCGCGACGGCCTCGAAGAAGCGGGCGACGACGAAGCGCGTCGCTGCGAAAGCGCAAGCCACGAGCGGCATTCAAAAGCTCTTGAGCGACGCGACGCCTTACGCATTGCCGGGCGCGGGCGCGCTCGCAACCGCCGCGCTGGCCGCGGCGGGCTTCGTACTGCGCAAAGACATCGCATCGTTCGCGCGCGACAAGGGCGGGAGCGGGATCGAAGAGGTGCTGCGTATGCTCCATCTCGAACGACGGAGCATGCACGCCTTCGGGGCGGCCGGGATCTTCGCGGGCGGGCTCGCGATGGGCTGCCTCGCGGGCTTCTTCCTCGTTCCGCGCATCCTCGCATCGCGCGCCGCGCAGACCGACGTACCGATGACCAATTTGAAGAGCGACCATACCGACGGCGTGTCGCTCGGGCGTTCGCCTACGAACGCGGTGGCCCAGCGTTCGAGCTGAGCGCGGCTCACGGCCTCGCGTGCGCGCGGACGACGCAAGCGTTCGCGCGCTCCGTGTCGCCCTCACTCTGAAAGCGCCCGGCGAGCTGGAGCCATGCGCGCGCGTACGCATCGTCGGCGTCCGCGGCCCACCCCCATCGATCGATCGGCGGCGTGCGAGCACGATGCAGATGAGGCGCGACCGCGTCGTTCATCTTCTCGATCTCGGACGCCGGGGGCAACGACGACGCGCGCGGCAGCACGCGAAGGGTCGTACCCACCGCGTACGTCGGAAGCGTGACGCGCGTCTCGAGATCGACGTCGTTGGTGAGGAAGAGCGGACGTTCACCGGACGCGAGATGCAGGACGAGCGCGGTGGCCTCCGACGGCATCGGTTGCGCGCCCGCGTATCGAAGGCGCGATCGGTACCAGTCCGTGTGCACGAGGTGCGCATCGATCCACACGACGTCGCGCCGCACGCCGAGGACTCCCTGCGCGTACGCGAATCCGAAGGTTCGGTGATCGCCCGTACCGACGAGGACCGCGTCCGGCGGCAACGATTGCAGGGTGTCGACGAGGTACGTCTCGACAATCGAACGCCCATCTTCGACGACGCGCGGACGAGCGACGAAGACGGCAACGAGCGTGACCGCGGACGCTGCGAGGCCGCATGCGATCGAGCGCGCGCGTCCGACGCGAGCGAGCGCGGCGTCGATGCCGCGCGCGAGCGGCACGCACGCGAGCAAGAGCGGCAACAGATAGAAGCGCTCGACGATCCGTCCCGATACGCCGAGCACGCTCATCGGCACGTTGCCGATGCCGCGGCTCATCAGGAACAGAAACAACGGTCCGGCGAGCACGAAGCTCGCGACGAGCGCGGTCGCGTCGAACGGTACGTGCCGTTCGCGTCGCTCACTCGCGAAGAGCAGGACGACACCGACGAGCGCGAACGGCGTGAGCAGCCACGCGAGATCCTGCGCGAGGTGCTCTGCGAACGCGCGAAGGTGCGCGCCGTACGAGACCGCGCCGCGCCCATCGGCGATCGCGAGCTCCCAGTATTCCGTGCGTCTCGCGTGACGGGCGAGAGATGCGAGCGTCATCGGATCGCCCCACACCCAGCCGTTCGCCGGATCGTGCGAGCGCCACAGCGTGTACGCATACGGCGTGAGCCCACCCGCGAACGCGAGCGCTCCGTACATCGCGGCGCGTCCGCGATCGCGCGTCTCGCGAAGCCCACGCACCACCCCGACCACACCGATCGGCCCCATCGCCAAAATCGTCGTGTGATGACTCAGCCCGAGCCCCGCGAAGAGCCCGAGCAGCATCACGCGCGGCCACCCCGTCGCGCGCGCGTGCGGCCCCGCCGCGTCCGCGATCGCCGCCGCGAGCAGCGCGTTCAAAGCGAACACCTCCCCGTGCGTCGCGAGCGCCCACGCGCTCCCACTCAGCGCGTACGCGAGCGCCGCGAGCGCCGACGCCTGCGCCGACGCGCCCCAGCTCTTGCACGCGCGCGCGAGCATCGCCACCGCGCCGATCTGAATCGCCGCCGTCACGAGCGCCGCGCCGTGCGCCGCCGATCGCGCGGGTATCCAGGAGAACGCGCGGAGAATCAGGGTAAAGAGCGGATACCCCGGCGGATGCGCGACGCCCCCTTGCGCGAAGAGCGTCGCGAATTCCGCGACGTCGCCACCCTGCACGTACGGCGACGCGAGCGGCACGTACGCGGCGGCCGCGACCGCGCATGCCGCGGCGGCCCACCACGCATCGCGTCGATGCCCCTTTACAGCGCCCACGTCACCGCCCGATAAGAGAAGCGGCGTTGATTCAGTTCAAGGGAATTCACAAAGCCTTCGGCCCCAAGCCGGTCCTCGAGGACGTCAGCTTCGACGTCCCGTCCGGTCAGGTCTTCTTCATCATCGGCGCGTCGGGTGTCGGCAAGAGCGTGCTCATCAAGCACCTCGTCGGGCTCCTCTACCCCGACAAGGGGGAGATATGGCTCGACGGCGAAGAGGTCTCGCAAAAGGGCGAGCTCGACATGTACCCGGTGCGGAAAAAGTGCGCGATGGTCTTCCAGCACTCGACGCTCTTCGACTCGATGTCGTGCGTCGAGAACGTCGCGCTTCCGCTCCGCAAGCACAAGGGCCTGTCGATGAAGGACGCGCTCGTCGAAGCGCGTCGTCGCCTGCAGATCGTCCACATGCACGAGTTCGCGGATCGCTTCCCCGCCGAGCTCGGCGACGGCATGCGCAAGCGCGTCGCGATCGCGCGAGCGCTCACGCTCGATCCGCAATACGTGCTCTTCGACGAGCCCACGACGTCGCTCGATCCGGTGAGCGCGCGCCGCGTCGACAAACTGATTCGCGAGCTGTCCGACACGCTCGGCGTCACGTCGATCGTCGTGAGCCACGATCTCGTCAGCATCTTCACGATCGCGGATCAGATCGTCATGCTCTACAAAGGCAAAGTGAGGCTGCAGGGGACGCAAGCCGAGTTCAAAGGCTCTCCCGACGGCATCGTGCAGCAGTTCATCAACGGACACGCGACGGGCCCGATGGAAATGTGAGAGAGTGACGCGCGCGCGAGAATAGAACGAGTTCTAGAGGAGCAGCATGGCAGCCGAGCGGTCGATCGAAGTCAAAGTCGGGGTGCTCATCCTCATCTCGCTGGTGATCCTCGGTGCGTTCATCCTCGTGATGGGCGGGCTCAGCTTCGAGAAGACGTACAAGGTCTACGTCGACTTCGACAACCCGGGCGGGCTTCAGTCGGGTGCGGCCGTGAAGATGGCGGGCATCAAGGTCGGCAGCGTCAAGGAGCTCAAGTTCCAAGGCGGACGCATCGACGAGAAGACCGGGCGGCGGACGCTCGTGCGCGTCACCGCGAACGTCGAGCTCAAATACAAAGACGCGATTCACGACGACGCCGACTTCTACGTCACGACGCAAGGCGTCCTCGGCGAGCAGTTCATGGCAATCGAGCCGGGCACTCCGTCGAAGCCAATCCTGCAAGAGAACGCGGTCGTGAAGGGGATCGATCCGCCGCGACTCGATCTGTTCCTCGCGAAGGCCTACGAGCTCCTCGACGTCACGGTGAACGGCATCAAGAACAACCGCGAGCTCCTCGGCGACATAGCGACGAACACGGCGGGCTTGCTCAAAGGGCTCAACGTCATCGTCACCGGCAACCGCGAGCGGATCGACCGGATGATCGCGAACTTCGAGCAGCTCAGCGAAGAGGCGAAGATCCTCACGCACAACGCGCGCGTGAACTACGTCGACAACCCCAAGATCCTCCGGACGATCGACAACATCGATCACCTCTCGCAGCAGCTTCGCAACGACTCCGGGCCCCTCCTCAAGGACGCGAAAGAGGCGCTCGCGAACGTGAATCGCCTCACGGCGACGGTCGGGCCGGAGCAGCAAGAGCAAATCAAGAAGACGCTCAACGAGGTCACGCAGCTCGCGCAGCGGGCGAACCAGGCGGCGGCGGATGCGCAGGCGATCGTCCATCACATCAAGTCCGGCAAAGGGACCGTCGGCGCGATCATCATGGACGAAGAGATCTACGACGACATGCAGGAGATGGTTCGCGATCTCAAACACAACCCGTGGAAGTTCCTCTGGCGCGAGTGACCGCGGCCCTTAGCGCTCGTGCGCGCGCAAGAACATCGCGATGATCGCGAGCGTCGCCAGGGCGATGGCGACGCCGAGGAGCACGAGGCCGATGCGCGACGGCGGACGCGATTCCACTTAGTCGGTCGCGGCTTCGACAGGAGGTGCGGTGTCCGCGGGCGGAGCGTCGGACACGGCGCCGTCGCCGGGTTGGCCGTCGGCCATTCCATCGCGCGCGGCGGCTTCACGCGGGACGGCGGCGTCCTCGATGTGGACGATCCCCGAGACGTCGTTGGTGCACGCACTTCGCCCGTCGGGCTGAGGCACACAGACGAGGCCGTCTTGGCAGTCGATCGCCTGGAAGCACTGGCCGCCCTGAGCCACCGCCTTCGCCTGCGTGCTGCAGGCGGCCAAAATGCCACCGAGCGCGACCGCGCTGACGCACGCGCAGGCAATCGAGAGCCCGATCTGCAACGGAAGGAAGCGCGATGTCACGCCCGTGAACCTTAGCTCACGCGAGCGTCAGCAGCACATCGCCTTCGTTCACGGCTTGCGCCTCGGCGCACGCGATCGTCGCGACCTTCCCTGCCGAGGGCGCCTCGACAGGCATCTCCATCTTCATCGATTCGAGAATGACGCACGTCTGCCCCTCGGCGACGTCGTCACCGACTTTCACTTCGATCTTCCAGACGGTGCCGGTGATGTGTGCGCAGACGTTCGTAGCCATGGGCGGCCAAGGTACCCTGCTTGAGACGCTAGCGAAAGCGTGGGCCCGTGCGTGCCTCGCCGAATGGCGAGGCCACCGTTGCGGTCACCTGCACGGGACCCAAAGGCTCTGCCGATCAAAAGTGTTTCACGCGCATGGCGAGTTTTCAGCGGAACGGGGTGGGGACGACCGGCAGGACGACCGATACGTCGGTCATGGCGTCGATTGAGGATCTGCTCCGGGAGCACCAGCGATCGGTGGCGGAAGAGGAGATCGACGCGCGGCGACGCGCGGACGATGCGGAGCGGGCGCGGGCGGAGGCGGCTCGCAGCGCGGAGGCGGAGCTCGAGGCGCGGCGACGCGGGGAGGCCGAAGAGGTACGGCGACGCGCGTTCGAGGCGGAGCGGCGCCAGGCGGAGCTCGCGGCGATGCACGAGGCGACGGTCCAGGGCGCGCGGATCGCCGCGGAGGCGAAGGCGCGAATGGACGAGCTCGCGGCGCGCCAAGAGCACGAGCGGCACCTCTCGGCGCTCGCGCGCGACGGCGGGAAGAAGCGGTGGAAGCTCGCGACGGCGCTGACCGCGGCGTTTCTCTGCGTCGTCGTCGGCGGCGGCGGCATCGCGCTGAAGACACAGATCGACAAACAGCGCGCCGCCGAGGTGGAGCTCGCGTCGCTCCGTGACCAGATCACGCTGGCCGAACAAGAGAAAGCGAAGATCAAAGCTCAGCTGGAAGACACGAAAGATCCTCAGCGAATCGCCGAGCTGAAGCAGGAGCTCGAAGACCGGAACCAGACGATCGGCAAGCTGACGACGCAGCTCGGAAACAAAAGCGGTAGCGCCAACGGCCCGAAGCCCACGGTCACCGCGACGGCGACCGCGACCGCAAAGCCGCCCGGCGTTTGCAAATGCATGGACGGCGACCCGACGTGCTCGTGCATCAAAATTTAGGCAATGGTCTCTGTTGGGTGTGTCAAACTAGGGGTGACGCGAGGCCGAATAGGGCGCGCATAGGAAGAGAATCCCCATGGCGGAACGACAAGAAACGTCGGTGATGGCGTCGATCCAGGACCTGCTCCGTGACCATCAGCACGCGGAGGAGCAGGAAAAGGTCCAGGCTCAGCAGAAGGCCCAGGACGAAGAGCGAGCCCGGCTCGATGCCGTGCGGCGCGATCAAGAGGACGCCGAACGCCGCGTCCGCGCCGAAGAAGACGCGCGACAGGCGAAGCTCCACGATGAGCAGCGCAAGGCGGCGGAGATCGCGGCCATGCAAGAGGCGACGATCCAGCGCGCGCGCATGGAAGCCGAGGCGCAGGCGCGCCTTGCCGAGATGGCCGCGCGGCAGGAGCACGAGAAGCACATCCACGCGCTCCAGCACGACAAGAGCAAGAAGACGCTCAAGTGGGTCGCGATCGGGACGGGCGTCGTGCTCTTCCTCGCGCTCGTCATCGGCGGGTTCGCGCTCAAGTCGTCGCACGACAAGGCCGTCGCGGCAGAGCAAAAGGTGCAAGAGCTCCAGAACGAGAAGATCCTCGCCGAGCAGCAGGCCGCGCAGATCAAGGCGCAGCTCGAGCAAACGAAGGATCCGCAGAAGATCGCCGAGCTCGAGGCGAAGCTCGCCGAGCAAAACCAAAAGATCAACAACTTGAACAAGGACATCACGTCCAAGGTGAGCGGCCCCGCGCGGACGACGGGCGGTGGTCCCGCCGTCGGCGTTCCAGGCGCCGCGCCTCCGACGCCCGCGAAGAAGTGCAATTGCAAAGAAGGCGACCCGATCTGCACCTGTCTGTGACGCCGTGACCGTGCAAGCGGAAGTGGAGAGCGCGCGCAACGAGACGGCGCGCGCGCCGATCGCGTTCGCGCTCGACCTTCCGTCGTTCGACGAAGCGCGGGCGATGGCGCTTCGCGTGCGCGGCGGCGTCGGGATGCTCAAGGTGGGGCTCGAGCTCTTCGTCGAGGCCGGGCCGCGCGCGGCGAAGCTCGGCGAAGAGACCGGGCTGCCGGTGTTCCTCGATCTCAAGCTCCACGACATTCCCGAGACGGTCGAGCGATCGGTGGCGCGCGCGTGCGGGCTTGGCGTGCGCGTGCTCACGGTGCACGCGGGCGGCGGGCCGGCGATGCTGCGGCGTGCGGTCGAGCGTGCGGCCAAAGAGGCGACGGGGCTTCGCGTCGCGGCGGTGACGGTGCTGACGTCGCTCGACGCGGGGGATCTGGCGAAGCTCGGGATCGCAGGCGACGTCGCTACACACGCGCGGCGGCTCGCGCGGCTTGCCTTCGACGAAGGCGTTCGCACGTTCGTCTGCTCGCCGCACGAAGCGGCGACGCTGCGCGCGGAGCTCGGCGCCGATGCGATGCTGATCACACCGGGCGTACGCGCCGCCGACGCAGGAAAAAAGGACGATCAAAAGCGCGTGATGACCGCGGGCGACGCGATCCGCGGCGGCGCCGATTGGCTGGTCGTCGGCCGCCCGATCCGCGACGCGGCCGATCCCCTCGCTGCCGCGCGCGCCATCAGTCGCGAAGCCATCGACGCGCTCGCAGCGCGCCGCGCGGGCGCTGCGTGAGAATGATCTGCGGGCTCCAGCCGGTGCGCGAGGCGATCCGCGCACACGGCGAGCGACTCGAGCGCGTCGTCGTCGAATCGATGCGTCCGCCGTCGCCGCAGCTCGACGCGCTGGCGCGGTTCGCGGGCGATCACGGCGCGAAGGTCGAGCGCGCGGCGCGCGGCGATCTCGATCGCCTCGCCCAGGGCGGCCGCCATCAAGGCGCCGTCGCGTTCGCACCCGAGCTCCGCATCCTGACGCTCGACGAGATCGAGCTCGGTCCGACGAGCCTCCTCGTCGCGCTCGACGAGCTCGAGGATCCGCAGAACTTCGGCGCGATCGTCCGCTCCGCCGTGGCAATGGGCGCGACCGCGATCGTCTGGCCCGAGCACAGATCCGCGCCGCTCACGCCCGCGACGTTTCGCGCGTCGGCGGGTGGTGTCGAGCACGCGACGCTCTGCCGGGTGAGCGCCCTCCCCTTCGCGCTCGAGACGATGCGTGCCTCGGGTGTCACCGTCGTCGGCCTCGACGCATCCGCAGACGTGCTCATCGACGCGATCGATCTCACCGGCCCCGTCGCGATCGTCGTCGGCGCCGAAGGCAAAGGGCTGAGAAAGACGGTCAAGCGCGTGTGCGATCAGCTCGCGAAGCTCCCGATGAACGGCCCTGTCGCCTCGCTCAACGCATCGGTCGCGACCGCGATCGCTCTCTACGAGGTCTTGCGCCAGCGCGCGTCCACGACGTCGTGACTCCGTCCCGCTCGCCGCTGCGCCTCTTCCTGTTCGCGTTCCTCGGCTGGACGTTCGACTTCTACGATCTCGCGCTGCTGGGGTTCATTCGCGACGCGATCTCCGTCGATCTCCCGATCTCGCACGAGGTCGAGCCGTGGCTTCTCGGCGTCGCGCTCGGCACGTCGGGGTTCGGCGGGATCGTCGCGGGCTCGCTCGCCGATCGCTTCGGCAAGCGGACGATGCTCACGGTCACGATTCTGACGTACTCGCTCGGATCGCTCGTCTGCGGCCTCGCGCCTTCGCTCACGGTGTTCGTCATCGGGCGCGGCCTCGTCGGCCTCGGCGTCGGCGGCGAATGGGCGATCGGTCACGGCATGGTCGCAGAGGCCGTGAAGGCGGCGATGCGCGGGCGTGCGGCGGCGGCGC
>JAYVXB010000221.1:0-20206 GCA_043785585.1 Deltaproteobacteria bacterium
TCGTCGCTCGTCGCTCGTCGCTCGTCGCTCGTCGCTCGTCGCTCGTCGCTCGTCGCTCGTCGTTCGTCGCTCGTCGGTCGCTCCGCCCGCTAGAACGAATACCCAATCGTGAAGAGAATGCGCGGCAGCACGCCGCTCACCTTGAACGACGACGTCGTCGCCGTGTTCGTGTCGTTCGCGGCGAGGTACATCGCGCCCGCGCCACCGCCGATCGTGAAGCCGTTCTTCGCGACGTACTGGCCGCCGACGTCGAACGCCGCGCCATAGACGAAGATCGAATTGCTCGCGGTCGTACTCTTGCCGTTCGTCGTCATCGACGCGCTCGCGTTGCTGTTCATCGCGAAGAGCGACGGTCCGAAGTAGAAGCCGCTCGCGCCGATGTCGCCCGTATAGAAGTGGTATCCGAGCTCTCCGCCGAAGTTCGTGTAGGACGTCTTGTTATTGTCCGCGCCGACGCTCAAAGATTGGAAGAACGGATTGAGCACGATGGCGTGATGGCGCACCGGCAGGTACTCGATGTTCGCGCCGATGCGGCCGAGCGCGAGGCTGAGTGGATTGAGCGTCAGCGTGATCGGTTTGAAGGGCGCTTCCGGCTTCTGCGCAGCGGCGACGTCGGGCTGCGGAGTCGCGAGCGCCGGAGCGGACGGCGACGGAGGCGGAGGAGCCGGCTCGTCTGCAGCAGAGGCGAGGCCGACGGTCGAAAGGGAAGCTACGAGAGTGGAGAGAAGCAGAAGTGTTTTCATGCTCGGTTCGACGTGCCGAGCGTCCGCTCATTCGCCGAGATGGTCGGCCGAGAGGTCACCCCGGTGGATGACGCGAGTCGTCGCGAATGCGAGGAAGGTTCTTCGGCGAGCGAGCGTTGCGATCGCCTCGCTGCGCTCCCGCGTCGTCGCGCGTGCGCGCTAACTCGTCGCGCCCGAGAGGAAACGCTCGACGTGCGCCACCAGCAGCGGCGGCATCTCTTGCATCGGGTAGTGGCCCGAGTCCGCGAACGGAACGACCGTGAGGCGATCGCACAGCGGCGACAACGCGCGCGTGACGGCGGCGCTGCGCATCGGCTCCGCGTCGTGCTCGCCGGTGATCGCGAGAACGGGGACCGCGATGCGCGCGGTCGGATCGGGCAGGCCGTCGCGCGCGAACATCGCCGCGTACGCGCTCGCCGCTTCGGGGTCCGCGGTCGCTCGCCAACGCGCCGCCTTGTACGCGGCCCATCCCGGCGAGAGGCGATCGCCGAACCGCGTCGCGAAGACGCTCGCGCGCATCGCGTCGTCGCCGCGCGCGAACGCGCGGATGCCGTCGAGCGTCGCCTCGTCGGCACCGAAGCCGGTCGGTGGCGGCGGCGTGAGGAGGATCGCGCGCGTGATGCGATCGGCGTGGTGCTGCGCGAGATGAAGCGCGACGAGCGTGCTCATCGAGTGACCGACGATGGCGAATCGCTCCCAGCCTCGCGCGTCCGCGAGATCGATCACGTCGGCCGCCGCTTCCGCGACGTCGAACGCGCCGCTTCGGCCGCGCGATCTTCCGTAGCCGCGTAGATCGGCGAACGCATACGTGAAGCGCGCGCCGTCGAGGTACGCGCGCGCGCCGTCCCACGTCGACGTGTCGCATAGCCAGTCGTTGAGGACGACGACGGGGAGCGCACCGGAGCCGACGAGGTCGTGGCCGATCGGGTCGCGGGATCGCGTTGATTCGGAGGTAGTCATCGGGCGGACGAGTGTACCCTCGTCTCGTCATGCCGACTCTCTCGACGATGCCGGTGCTCGTCCTCGGGATCGTCGCGCTCGCGGCGGTGATCGTCGGCGTGCTCGTCGTCATCGGCATGGCGCGCCGACAAGCCGCGACCGAGTCGCCGCCGCCGAGCGAGCCGAGCGACTTCGTCGGCCCGGTGAGCTCCGGCGGGTACCGTTGGCGTCAGCCGGACGAGTCGGCGGCGCAGTTCAAGAGCCGCATGGCGGCGGAGAACGCGGCACCGAAGAAGGAGTGACTCGGGCTCGGGCGTCCTTCGTCCGCGTGGCCTCAGGGCGAGCGATCAGAGGTGCGCGTTCACCGCGTCGAGCAGCGATCCGTCGTCGCTGCTCAGCTCCCAGAACATCACGCCTCCGAGGCCCTTCGTTTTCGCGAAGTCCGCCTTCACGCCGATCGACTCCGGATCGTCGTAGCTGATCATCACCTGCGCCGACGCGTTGTACAGCCACGGAACCTTCGCCGTCGCATCGACGTGGCGCACATACCCTTGCGCTGCGCCGTAGTGCGCTTTCAAATCCTTGAAGTCGAACACGCCCGACTCCCACGTCCCCATCGGCGTCCCCGTCGCGGCCTGTCCGAGACCGTCGTTCGTCGCGGCGACGCCGCTCCAGCCACGCCCATAGAACGGAACGCCCATCACCAGCTTGGCGCCCGCGACGCCGCCCGCGAGGTATGCGCTCACAGCATCGTTCGTGTCGAAGCGCGTCGTGTCGCCGACCGGCGCGAAGAGCGGCGCGTTGTGGCCGGTCTTCGGATCCCATCCGCCGTGAAAATCGTACGTCATGACGTTGAACCAATCGAGCGACGCCGCCATCGCCGTCATCTCGAGGCGAGCGGCGATCGTCGGACCCGCGGGCGCCGCGATCGTCAGCGGGTGGTGCGTGCCGTCGTGAAGCGCGTCCAGCTGCGCGCGCAGCGCTTGGAGGAGGAGCGTGTAGTTGTGCGGATCCTCGGGACGCGCCGAGTTTCCCGCGAGCCCACCGCCGCCCGGGTATTCCCAGTCGATGTCGATCCCGTCGAAGCCGTACTTCTTCATGAAGTCGACGCACGACGAAGCGAAGTGCGTTCGCCCCGCGTCCGTCGACGCGACGTCCGAGAAGTGCGCCGACCAACTCCACCCGCCGATCGAGATCAACGTCTTCAGCTTCGGGTGGCTCTCCTTCAAGAGCTGGAGTTGGTGAAAGTTGCCGCGAAGCACGCCGGGGTCCCACGTGTCGCCCGGGAACGCCTTGTCGATGTCCGCATACGAATCGCCGAGCACGCACTCCCCCGTCGCCGACACGTTCGCGAACGCGTAGTTGATGTGCGTGATCTTGTCGGCGGCGATGTCGGTCACTTGGAAGTTTCGCGCGTAGATTCCCCACGCGGTGAAGTACGCGACGACCCGCCGATCGCCCGACGGCGTCACCGTCGCTGCATCCGGCGTCACGCCCCCCGCATCGCTCCCGCACGCCGTCCCGCATCCGCCGTCGTCCGCGCCCCCGCTCCCGCCCGCGCCCGCGCCCCCGCTCCCGCCCGCCCCCGCGCCGCCGCATGTCGCGCACGTCGTCGCCCCGCCGCCGCTCGCGCCGTCCGCGCCACACCCGATCGCCGCCATCGCCAACGCCACGACGCATCCCGCCAATCGCTTCGCCATGACGACCTAGTCGCGACAGCCATCGCGCACGGCTCACGGAGCCTGTACTTTCCCGTGCGTGCATCCCTATTCGATCGACACCGACGTCGCGATCGTCGGCGCCGGCCTCGCCGGTCTCGCGTGCGCGCGCGCCGTCGTCGACGCGGGCGCTTCGTGCGTCGTCCTCGAAGCGCGCGACCGCGTCGGAGGTCGAACGCTCAGCCAACCCATCGGACGCGCCACGTTCGATCTCGGCGCGCAGTGGATCGGCCCGACGCAAGATCGCATGGCGCGCCTCGCGAGCGAGCTCGGCATCGAGACGTTTGCGACGTTCCACGACGGGCGCAAGGTGCTCGACCTCGACGGCAAGGTGTCGACGTACGCGGGGACGATCCCGTCGTTGTCGTTGCCACGCCTCGTCGAGATGCAGCGCGTGCTCTCGAAGATCGAGCGGATGGCCGCGAAGGTCGATCTCGATTCGCCCGAGCGCACGAGAGACGCGGCGATCCTCGACTCCGAGACGCTCGAGTCGTTCAAACGAAAGAGCGTACACAGCCACGCGGTGCGCGAGCTCCTCGACGCCGCGGTGCGCGTCGTCTTCGGCGCCGAGCCGTGCGATCTGTCGATGCTCCACTTCCTCTTCTATCTGCGATCGGGCGGCGGCCTCGTGCGCCTCATCGAGATCGAGAACGGCGCGCAAGAGCGGCGCTTCGTGGGCGGCGCGCAGTCGATCGCGGTGAAGCTCGCCGAGCGCCTCGGCGATCGCATTCGACGGAGCGCGCCGGTGCGTCGCATCACGCAAGACGCGAAGGGCGTCGTCGTGCACGCCGACGACGTCGACGTCCGCGCGCGCCGCGTCGTCGTCGCCGTCCCGCCGGTCCTCGCCGCTCGAATCGAATACGCCCCCGCGCTCCCGGCGATGCGCGATCAGCTGACGCAGCGCATGCCGATGGGCGCGACGGTGAAATGCATCGCGCTCTACGACCGACCGTTCTGGCGCGCGCGCGGCCTCTCGGGCGAAGGCGTCGCCAACCGCGGTCCCGCGAGCGTCGTCTTCGACAACACGACGCACGACGCGTCGCAAGCCGCGCTCCTCGCGTTCGTCGTCGGCGGCGTCGCGAAGAGCTGGTCCTTGCGCACCGCGACCGATCGCAAGCAGGCGATCCTCACGCAGCTCGCGCGCATGTTCGGCGACGAAGCGCTCGCGCCGACCGAGTACCTCGAGCACGACTGGTCGACCGAAGTCTGGACGCGCGGCTGCCCCGTCGGCCTCATGACGACCGGCACGCTCACGCAATACGCGCCCGCGTTGCGCACTCCGTGCGGTCGCATCCACTGGGCGGGCACCGAGACCGCGACGCACTGGCACGGCTTCATGGAAGGCGCGCTCGAATCGGGAGAACGCGCGGCGCGCGAAGCTCTCGAGATTTGACCGCCAAGACGCCAAGGCGCCAAGGAGGAGGGGGTTTGTCCAACTCTCGCCTTGGCGCCTCGGCGCCTTGGCGGTCAAACAATCAGTGCGTCGACGCTGGAGGTGGTGGCGGGACGGGTGGCGCTTTGTCTGCCGGGATGAAGCGCGCGGCGATCGTGCCGTGGCCCGATCCGAGGTGGCTCTCGTTGGCGCCCGTCTTCAAGACGATGTCGTCGCCGGTGATCCCGCCCGTCGCGCGCAGCACGCCCGACGAGTCGGGCGCGAACGACGCGATGATGACGAGGCCGTTCACACTGACCGCCGGTTGCTGCACGACGAGATTCGCGGGCGCCGTCGTGAACCCGATCTGCCCGCCGGTCTCGTCGAGCGCGCATCCCGTCGCCGTGAGCGTGTAGCCGACGGGGGGCGAAGGATCGGCGAAGAAGTCCACGTACTCGTCGGTCGTTCCTGCGCGTGTCGACGGCTTGACGCACATCTGCGGCGCCGGAACCGTCTGGCAGACGTCGCCGTTCGTGCACGCGGGCGCGCAGCGATTCGGATCCTCGATGCGCCCCGCGCGCGTGAACTGACCGCGAAAAATCCCGGTCTTCGGATCGACCTCGATCGACGCGAACAGCTTGATCTGAACGCCGAGGGGCTGCTCGACGTCGAGCAAGAAGAAGTACACGCCCGACGCGAACGCCATCGACCCGGTGCCGCCCTTGCAGTTGATCCCGTACGTGAAGAGGAGACGCTTTCGCACCGCGGTCGACTCGCCGCTCGTCGACGCGAGGCCCGGCTCGACGAGCACCGCGAGCTTCGGTCCGACGGGCAAGCGCGCGGGGAGCGTGATCGTGAACGACAGCGCGTCGCTCGACAGCTCGCCCTTCCCGTTCACGTCGACGTTGTCGGCGTCCGGATCGTGCGCGAAGAGCGGGTGAAGATCGACGGTGGGATCGCCGAGCTCGTCCGCGAGGAGCCCGGTCGCGTCCGGCTCGAACTTGACGATCTTCACGCGCAGCGTGGCCGGGTTCACCGGGTGCGTGAACTGGATGACGACCGGCTGGGACGGATCGTCGAGGAGGCCGTCGTGAATGCCGTCGAGCGTCGGCACCGGCGGCGACACGAACTTGTCGCACGCGGACGACGCGATCGTGATCGCGAGCGCGACGACGACGAGCACGAGGTGCCGCACGCAGCTCTTCATCAGAACGACGCGCTCGCCGACGCCATCACCGTGCGCCCCGCTTGAAGCATCGTGTTCTGTCGGAACTCCGTGCTCACCGGCGCGAACCACCGCCAATCGAACAAATTGTAGAAGCCGAGCGCGTAGCGCACGCCCCATCGCGGCTCGGTTCCCGACAGCATCAGGTCCCAGATTACGGCAGGATCGGTCTTCGTCTGCGTGGGATCGGTCGGCTGGTCGTTGCGGTCGAAGCGCGGCCCTTCGAACGTGAGCCGCGTCATCGCGACGAGCGCGCGCGACAAGATCGGCACGGCACCCTTGAACGACGCGAGGTGCGACGGCGCGTTCGGCACTTCGCGGAGCGCGCCGCTCGGCGCGAACGTCACGATGTCACCGAACGAATCGGACTTCATGTACTGCGATCGCTGGAGCGAATAGGACACCGCCGCCATCCAGCCCTCCTTCCACTCGCGTCGCCCTTCGATCTCCGCGCCGACGGTGGCGACGGGCGTCGTCGTATTTTGGTATTGGTACGTGCCCGCCGGCACCGACGGATCGTCGACGTTGCGAAGCGCGATGAGGCCGCGGATGTAGTTGCCATACACGGCGACGGTGCCGACCGTCGTGCTCGAGAAGCGGTGCGAGTACTCGACCTCGCCGGAGTAGATGTTCTCGGGAGCGAGCTGCGTGTTCGAGATCTGCCCCGACGACGCGACGAAGAAGAGCTCGTAGACGCTCGGCGCGCGGAACGCCTTGCCGGCCATGATCTTGACGTTGCCGTGCTCGTACGGTCTGAAGATGATCGCGGCGCGCGGGTTGAGCGAGCTGCCGAACGTCGAGTACGTGTCGAGGCGCGCGCCCGCCGAGATCTTCACGCGCTCGTTCGGCGTGATGTCGGCGAGCGCGTATCCCGCGCCGACTTGGAACTGCCGCGTGTTGTGGTCGTCGAGGAAGGTGTTCGCTTGCTCGTCTTGCGCCACCTGGTGCACGAGGAAGTGATCTTGGAACTCGCCGCCGATCGTGAGGCGAAGCTTGTTCGACGGCGTGTACGCGAAGCGTTGCTCGACGCCCGCCCACGCGCCGTCGTAGCGATCGAGCTCGACGCCCGTCGGCGGCAAGTGCGCGAACGTTCCGCGGTAGCCGTAGTAGTTGAGGTACACGCGCGACAACGACTGAAGCTCGTTCGACAGCTTGGGCTCGAAGCGCACTTCGAACATACCGCGCGTGTCGGTCTGCCGCGTGCGTTCGTCGCCGAGGATCGTGGCGAACTGTCCGGCGGGGAGCTGCTTGCGATGCGAGTTGAACGACCACTGCGCCGTCAGCGCCTTCCACCAGAATTGCCCCGTCCACGTCCCGACGTCGAGACCGTCGACGCCGCGCGCGTTCCCCGCGACCGTCGGCGGACCGTCGGCGACGTACTCCGGAAAGTAATAGTCGCGCCCCGAGCTGTGGCCGCCCGAGAACGAAACCCACGCGCCGGACTCGGGAGAGAATTTCTTCGTCACCCGAACGCGCCCGCGCGCCATTCCGTACTCGGCCGTCGAGACGCCGACTTCCCAGCCCTCGGGCGCGTCGCGTCCGCGCGTGACCATGTTGATGACGCCGGAGAACGCGCTCGTTCCGTAGAGCACCGATCCCGGACCGCGCACAACCTCGATGCGCTCGATGTCCTCGAGATCCGTTCGAAGGTCGTAGCCGACGTACGAAGAGCCGAGCCAGTTGTCGTTCATCGGCTGGCCGTTGAGGAGCACGAGGACGCGGTTGCCGTAGTCGCCGGGGCGACCGAACCCGCGGAAGCCGACGCTCGCGTAGCCGCGATCGTCGGTGACGTAGACGCCGCGCGTTCCGCGGAGCGCTTCGGCGAGCGTCGGGTACGCCATCGCGCGAAGCTCGGCGGTCGGGATGATGCTGACGGAGCTCGGCGCGTCGTCGACGGCTTCTGCGGCGCGCGACGCAGCTTCGACTTCGGTGATCTGCACGAGCTGCACTTCGATCCGCGTCTGCGCGCCCGTCTCGATCGACACCGTCCGCTCGACCGCGCGAAACCCGCGGAGCGACACGCGCACGCGGTGCGTCCCGACCGGCGCCGCGATCACCGACGGCGTGAACCCTTGCGGCTGCCCGTCGATCTCGATGAGCGCGTTGTGCTCGTCGGCGTCGACGACCAGCGTCCCGGTCTTCGCGGTGATCTGCGGGCGCACGACGACGAGGCCGCGCGGCCTCACGTCGACGATGATCGTCGACGTCTGGAAGCCCGGCCGCGTGACGTAGAGCGTGCGCCGTCCAGGCGGCACTTGGACGTCGCCGGGGATCGTGCCGAGCACCGGCGAGTCCTCGCTGTCGACGCGCACGCTCGCGCCCGTCGCGTCGCCTTCGACCCGCACCGTGCCGAGGATGCGCGTGAGCTTGAGCGAAACTTGCGCCTCGCTTCCGATGCGCACGTCGACCGGTTGCGACTCCGCGTCGTCGTACCCCGCGAGCTCGACGATGACTTTGTATTTGCCGGGCGGCAGACCGAGTCGCTGCGGGCTGTTGCCGCGCTCTCCGAGATCTTTTCGATCGAGGTACACCTTTGCGCCGGGCGGCTCGGTGTCGACCTTGAGCACCGCGACGTTCGGTGCGACGCGCTTCATCGCCTCTTCGATGCGCTTTCGCGTCGGCACATCGTTCTCGCCGTCGAGCGCGCGGACATAATAGCGATACGCGTCCGGGTACTGCTTTAGCTGCTCGTAGGTTCGCGCGATGTTGAAGAGCACATTGCGGTTCGCGACGAGGCGATTCGACGCGAGAAAATGCGTGAGCGCGGCGCGGTAGTCGGCGGCCTGGTAGCGCTCGGCGCCGAGCGTGAACTGCAGATCGGCCTCGTCCGCGACATCGTCGGCGAGCGCGGGCGCCGCGAGCGCGATCAAAAACAAGAACATCAGGACTGCGGCCAAACGGCGGCGGATGCTGCCTGCTTGCATGGTCCCCTCGGAGGTCGTCGATCAGCGCTTCAGCTTGATGTCCAAATCCGGATTGTTGGTGACGCGCGTCGGCGCCGCCGTAGTAGTCGCGGTCGCGGTCGCGGTCGCGGTCGCGGCGACGGGGCGTCCCGGGATCGCGACGCTCGCGCTCGGCGCGGCGGACGCGGAAGGCGATGCGGTCGGCGCGACTTCCTCGGGAACGAGCGCGGCGATCACGCGCACGTCGTCGGTCGAGTCACCTTGGTAGACCGTGTGCGGCGCGTACCCGCTGCGCGTGACGACGAACTTTCGCTGCACGCTGCCGGCGACGCTGCCGTGATCGATCGGCAGACGAAGCGGCGTCGCGCCGAGGATGTTGTCGCCTTCCTTCACCTCGCCGCCCGACGGCGTCGATTCGAGCGTCAGCGTGAACGACGCGCGTCGCGACTCCGCGGCTGGCGTCGGCGCCGGCGAGCGAAGAAGGAACACGCCTGTGGCGATCGAAGCGACACCGAACGCCACGAGGACCGTGACGAGGATCGCCTTCGACGTGTTGCGCGCGCGCGCCGGCTCGGCCTCGGCAGGCGGCGGCGCTTGCGATCGCGTGAGCGATCGATGCGTGCCCGTCGGCGCGCTGCTCGGGAAGTTGCGCTGGCTCGGCGAGCTCGGCGGCACCGGCTCGCGCTTGGACGAAGGAATCGCAGCGACGCTCGCCGCGACGCCCCCCGACAGCACCGACTCGCACGCGCCGAGCTCGCGGAGAAACTCCTCCATGTTCTTCGGTCGCATCAGCGGCCCTTTTTGCAGGCAGTGCCGCACGAACCCCTCGAGCACGTCGGGCACGAGCACGTTCGGGCTTCGCTCGCGCATCGGCGGCACGGGCGTGTTGCAGTGGGCCATCATGATGCCGATGTTCGTCTCGCCGTCGAACGGGATCTTCCCGCAAAGGCACTCGTACATGATCACGCCGAGCGAATAGATGTCGGTGCGAATGTCGACCTTGCCGTCGCTCACCTGCTCGGGCGCCATGTAGCGAGGCGATCCGAGGAACGCGCCCTCCGCGGTGAGATCCTCGGAGTCTTGCGTGACGATCTTGCTGATTCCAAAGTCGAGAATCTTCACGACCGTCGCGCCGTCTTCTTCCGGCACGAGCATGATGTTCGACGGCTTGAGATCGCGATGCACGATCTCGAGCTTGTGCGCCGCGTTGAGCCCTCGTGCGATCTGCCGGACGATGCGGAGCGTCTCGGCGAGCGGCAGCGCTTCGATCGTCCGAATGCGCCGCGAGAGCGTCTCGCCTTGGAGGAGCTCCATCGCCATGAAGAACTGATCGCCGGCGATGTCCTCGATGCGTCCGTAGTCGTAGAGACGGACGATGTGATTGTGCTCCAGCTTCGACAGGATGCTCGCTTCCTGCAGAAAGCGTTTTTGAAACTGCGGATCGTCTTCGGTCTCGTCCGCGTAGCGCGTTCGCAAGATCTTGAGGGCGACCGGACGCCCGAGCGGGACCTGCTCCGCTTCGTAGATTTTTCCCATCCCACCGTGCGCGAGCACGCCGTGCACGCGGTACTTGCCGTTGATGACCGTCCCCGGAAACGGATCCTTCGACTCGGCTTTTCGCGTGGTCTGGGGTTTGAGAGGAGCGCCCATCTAAGAATGTGTCCGAAGCCCAAAAGGGTATCAGCCGCACCCGTATTCGACGATGCCGAACGCCCCCGTCCTCTATGTGGCCGGAACCTCGGATGATAGAGTCGCCACCATGAGGCGGGGGCTCGCGCTGTCGGCGCTTTTGGCGGTCGTCGTCGCCGCGTGCACCGACGCGAAGTCGCACGTGTACAGCGCGCGCGCGTACGACGCGCAAGCCGATTGCCTGAGCGAGTACGCAGCGCTCGATGTCGTTCCGGGCGAGACTGGAGCCGCGACGTGCGCGCCGGTCTGCCTCGTCAGCGGCGCGACGCACTACGTGTCGACGGTGTGCGCGCCCTATCCGTCGGCGTACGTCGTCTACGCTCCCGATGCGAGCGTCGATGCGGCGACCGATCCGACGTGCCAAGCCGCGATCGCCGCGCTCGCGTCGGGCAAAGCGTGCGGAGCGCCTGCCGATGCCGGTGTCGAAGGCGGCGGCGACGGCGGCGGCGAGGCAGGAGACGACGGCGGCGGCGAGGCAGGGGACGACGGCGGAATCGACGCCGCCGACAGCGGAGGCTGAAAAAGTGTCGGCGACGTGAGCCGTCCGCGCCCGACGCTGCTACTCCTCCATTGTGTCGTACCCTGGCGACCTGCCCGCGCAATCTCCCGACAGTGGATCGCCGCGTACGTTGATTGGTCGCTTCGACCTCTTTCGTCGAATCGGCGCGGGTGTCTCCGGCGCGGTCTACGAAGCGTTCGATCGCAAGCACCAGGCGAAGGTCGCGCTCAAGCTGCTCCACGGACGGAGCGGCGATCCGCTCGCGCGTTTCAAGCGCGAGTTTCGCGCGCTCCAGAGCGTGCGCCACCCGAACATCGTGAGCTTCGGCGAGCTCTTCTCGGACGGCGACGAATGGTTTTTCACGATGGAGCTGCTGAGCGGCATCGACTTTCGCACCTTCGTCCGGCGCGCAGCGACGTTCGACGAGATGCGCCTGCGTCACGCCGTCACGCAGCTCGCCGACGCGCTCACGGCACTCCACGCGGTCGGGATCGTTCATCGCGACGTCAAGCCGGCGAACATCGCGATCTCGATCGACGGGCGCGCGACCTTGCTCGATTTCGGCGTGGTGAAAGACGAGACGAGCGTGTCGCGATCGTCGCCGGAGATCGTGAGCTTCGTCGGGACACCGGCGTACATGGCGCCCGAGCAGATCTCGGGCGACGCGGGGCCGCCGGCGGACTGCTACGCGGTCGGCGTGATGCTGTACGAGGCGCTCGTCGGCAAGCTGCCGTTCGGCGGCAAGGTCGCGGACGTCCTGCACGCAAAGCAGATTCGCGCGCCGCTCGCGCCGCACGTGGTCGACGTGTCGGTGCCGCGCGATCTCGGGGAGCTCGCGATCGATCTGCTCGCGATCGATCCGGAGATGCGCCCGACGGCGGACGAGATCGTCCGGCGACTGACCCGATCGGATCGCCTCACGTCGTCGATGCCAGCCAGCAGCCGCGCTCAGGCGTTCGTCGGACGCGCGTTGGAGCTCGCGGAGCTTCACGCCGCGTACGACAGCGCGAGCAACGGCGCGACGCTCGCGGTGCTGATCGAGGGCGAATCGGGGATCGGAAAGAGCACGCTGGTTCGCCAGTTCGGCCTCGAGGTGCGCGCGCACGACGAGAGCGCGCTCGTGCTCTCGAGTCGCTGCCGCGAGACCGAGTGGATCCCGTACAAGGCGTTCGACGGGCTCATCGAAGGGCTCAGCAGGTTCATGCGCTCGCTCGGCGATGCCGACGCGGCGGTGCTCTTGCCGGTTCGCGCGGCGCTCGTCGCGCAAGTGTTCCCGTCGCTGATGCAGGTCGGCTCGGTCGCGACCGCGCCCGTGTCGCGGCAGAGCGACGTCGACGCCGTTCATCAGCGCGCGAAGCTGTTCTCCGCCGTGCGCGAGCTCCTCGCGCGCGTGGCGCAGCGCTACCGGCTCGTCCTGTTCATCGACGATCTCCAGTGGGCGGATCCCGACAGCATGGCGCTCCTCGCCGACGTGCTTCGCGGGCCCGAAGCGCCGGCGCTCTTGCTGCTCGCGACGGCGCGCGGCGATGCGTTCGACGAAGCCGCGATGCCGACGTGCCTCCGCGATGCGCGCCGCATTCGCCTCGGGCCGATGCCGCCCGACGACGCGCAAGATCTCGCGCGCAAGCTCGCCACGCGCTCCGACGCGACGCTCCTCGTCGACGCGGGATCGATCGCGCTCGAAGCCGCGGGGCACCCGCTCTTCATCCACGAGCTCGTGTGCCATGCCGTCGCGAGCGGTGACGGGACCGCGGCCCTCCGGCTCGACGACGCGCTGGCGGCGCGCATCGCGCTGCTCGACGCGCCGGCGCGCGAGCTCCTCGAGTGCGTCGCCCTCGCTTCGAGACCGATCACGCGCGGCGTCGTCGCGCGCGCGACGTCGCTGGAAGGCAACGACACCTACCGGCTCGCCAACTTGCTATGTGCCGCGAACCTCGTGAAGCGGAGCGGCGCGCAAGCGGAGAAGCTCGAGCCGTTCCACGATCGCGTGAGGCAGGCCGTGCTGCGCGGGCTCGGGCCAGGTCGCGCGGTGAAGCGTCATCGCCGCATCGCCGCCGCGCTCGAGTCGGGCGAGGGGAGAGACACCGAGGCGCTCGCCTACCATTGGCGCGAGGCGCAGAAACCGGATCGCGCGGCGAAGTACGCCGAAGAGGCGGCCGCCGAAGCGGAGCGCGCGTTCGCGTTCGATCAGGCGGCGCACCTCTACAGGATGGCGCTGGACCTCGGCGCACCGACGCTCGAGCGTCGGCTCGCGCTCCTGACGAAGCTCGGCGAAGCGCTCGCGAACGGTGGGCGAAGCGTCCAGGCGTCGGATGCGTATCGTCAGGCCGCGGCGGACGCGATCCCGAGCGACGCCGTCATGCATTTGCAGAAGGCGGCCGATCAGTTGATCCGCGCGGGGCACACCGAGGAGGGGCTCGCGCTCGCCCTCGACGTGCTCGAGAAGCTCGGCGTTCGCGCGCCGGCGTCGCACTGGCGCGCGTTCGCGTCGTTCCTCTTCTGGCGCTGCTTCTTCGTGGTGCGCGGGCTCGCGTTTCGCGAACGCTCGGCGTCGGAGATCTCCGCGCGTGACCTCGCGAAGATCGACACGGCGTGGTCGATCACGTCGGGTCTCAGCACGATCGATCCGATCCGCGGCGCGTACTTCCAGATGCGTCACCTTCGGATGGCGCTTCACGCCGGCGAGCCGTACCGCGTCGTGCGCGCCGTCGCGTTGCAGATCGGCTACGGCGCGGGCCCGGGGGCCGAAGCTTGGATCCGAAGCGAGCGAACGTCGGCGCAGTGCAGCTCGCTCAGCGAGCGCATCGGTCACCCCCACGGCGTCGCGCTGACGCGGCTCGCGGAGGGGATCGCCTCGTACCTGCAAGGGCGCTTCGCGCGCTCGCTCGAGCTCTTCGACGACGCCGAGCAGCGCCTCCGCGCGTGCCCAGGCACGTGGGGAGAGATCGCGCGTACGCGGCGATTCGCGCTGTCCTCGCTCGCGAGCCTCGGACGGATGCGCGAGCTCCGCGCGCGCGTCTACGCGCAGATTCGCGACGCGCGCGAGCACGGCGACATGCACGCGCTGACGAACCTGCGCATCGGGCAGCCGAACCTCGTCTGGCTCATGGACGACGACGTCGAGGCCGCGGGCCGCGAGCTGACGACGGCGATGACGGACTGGTCGATCCCCGGCTTTCATCTCGAGCAGCACTACGCGCTCGTCGCGTGGACGAACATCGATCTCTACGACGGCGATCCGTCGCGTGCGCGCGCGCGCCAGCACGACGCGTGGCCGCAGCTCGAGCGCTCGCACCTCCTTCGCATTCCGGCAGTGCGCGTGATGGCGATGTCGTCGCGCGCACGAACGGCGATTGCGATGTCCGCGGGCGATCGAGCGGCGTCGGCGTCGTTGCTCCGCGAAGCGGAAGCGCTGGCGAAGCGCATCGCGCGCGAGGCGCTCCCGTTCGCGGCCGCGACGAGCGCGCTCCTGCACGCGGGGATCGCGTCGGTGAGGCAGCGAACGAACGAGGCGATCGAGCGCGTGACGTTCGCGGAGCGCGCGTTCTACGATCTGGACATGCGGCTTCACGCTGCGGCGGCGCGACGCTGGCGCGGTGAGCTCGTCGGGTCCGAAGATGGCCGCGCGCTCGTGCGCGAGGCGGACGAGTGGATGGAGGGGGAGGGGATCGCGAGCCCGCGGAGGATGGCGGCGATGGTGGCGCCGGGGTTTGCGACGTAGCGGTGCTGGCGATCGCGCCGCTCGTTCGCTCGTTGCTCAGAAGAAGAACGTCCCCCGCCCCTGCGCGAGCACGCTCCGCGCCGCGTGGTGATCCTCGTCTTCCAGCGCGGACCCCGGAAACAGAATCGCCCCCTCGAGATCGAACGCGAAGTGATCGTAGAGCCTAAACTGCGCGCGAACGTCGATCTCCGTCCCGTAGTACGAGCCCGGCGCGCCGCCCGCATAGTTCACGATCGGCGACTGGTACGAGCCCGACGCGCGTCTCTGCGCGGACGCGATCGGATCGAACACCGGCGCCGCCGCCCACGCGAACATCACGCCCGCCCGGAGGAGCACGCGGTCCGTCGGCTTGAAGTCGAACTGCGGAAAGAGCACGAACGCGTTCGTCATCGCGCCGCGCGTCGCGATCGCCTCGACCGGGATCGTCGGCGCGCCGAGGCTCTGCAAGAGCGACGTCGCCGCGGCCGCCTCGCGCCCCGTTTGGTACGCGAAGATCTGTTTGAACAGCAGCAGCCCGACGTTGCTGTCCTCGGCAAAACGAAATTGCGTCAAAGGTCCATGCAGCGTCGTGTCCGAGCTCCCCGACGCGTAGTCGCTCTCGAGGTACGCCGTCCACATCGGCTGGTCGTACCGAACGACCGCGCGCGCGCCCATCTGGCGAATCGATTGGCTGACGGCGGGATCATTCGTAATGAGATGGAACGCTTCGGACACCTCGCGCGTCGATCCGAGAATGCCGACCGCGTCGAAGCCGCCGTAGAAGTTGCCGAGCCGCGCCGTCGCCCGCCCGCCGATCGCGTGGACGTTCGTGTCGAAGCGCGTGTCCCACCGGTACGCGTGGAAGACGCGGAGCTCGACGTCGCGCATCTGCTCGAAGCCCGGCGCGAGCACGCGGATCGCCGTGGCCCAGCTGTGCAGATTCGAATTCAAGACCTGCGGCTGATCGTTGACGAGGCGATCGTACGCGAGGATCAAGAACGCGCCCTCGTGCTCGGACGCGTTGCGCATGTCCTTGGTCTTGAACGCTTCGAGCGGCTTCGTCGCGAAGAGGATCCGATCCGCCGAGTTGCCGCGGTTCGACACGCCGAAGCGGTTGCGGCGTCCATCGCCGTCGTTGAGCGCGACGCTCGCGCCCGCGGTGAACGGTTGCCGTCCGATGCGAACGAGGCCGATCGGCGTCATGACGTCGCCGTAGAGGCGTCGCACGAGGAGCGGATCGGCGGGGCAGAGCCCGTAGTGGTACGCGTCCGGGCTGACCTTGTTCCCCGTGCCCGCGTACGTCATACAGACCTTCGCGACGTTCGGGTTGTTGGTGTTGATGTGCGCGCCGTTCGCGGGCTCGGGCGCGGTGCCGAGCGATCCGTTGTCGCCCCAGAGCACGCCGTCGAGCAGGTCGACCGACGTCGTGATGCGCACCTTGTCTTGCCAGTCGACCGTCCCGTCGAGGCGGAGTCGCTGCTCGAGCCACGACGCGCGCCGCTCCTTCTCGCTGCTCAAGTTGACCGGGTTGATCCACAGCGCTTGCGATCGGTACTCGGCGCCGCCGCGGAAACCGTAGTCGCCGAGCTCGAGGCGCCGCGGCGGTTCGGCGGGATCGTTGTCGGACCACGGCTCGGGCTCGACGGCGCGCGCCGACGACGACGAGAGCACGCACGCGGAGCATGCCGCGACGACGAGAGCGAGCGAGAGGGCGCGCACTCGGCGAGACTACACGATCACGGAAACCGCCCCGTCGCGACGAGCAGCTCGAGCCGCGCCGTGCGCGCCGAATCCTCTGCCACCGCGGCTTGCGTCTCGGCGTCGCGTGCGCGGCGCTCGGCGTCGATGACCTCGATGTTCGTCGTCGCGCCCGCTTTGTACGAGAGCTCTGCGAGGCCGAGCGCCTCCTTCGCGAGCGCGGCCGCGTCGCGCGCGCTCTTGAGCGCATCGTCGGCCCTGCGCATCACCTCGAACGCCGCGCGCACTTCGGACCGCGCCTGCCGCAGCGTCGCATCGAGCTGGACCTGCGCCTGCGCCGCGAGTGCGTCGCGCTCCTGCGCCTGACCGTTACGGAGCCCGCCGTCGTAGAACGGCAACGTCAGCACGAGCTGCGCCTGCCACCCGGTGAGCGGCGTCACGAGGCCCGGCGGGTTCGTATAGAACGGCTGCCCGATGAGCGTCACGTACGGCGAGTAGTCCTTCCAGTTGTCGCGCACGACACGACCCGCTGCGGCGACGCGCGCTTCTTGGGCTGCGACGTCGGGACGCTTGCGCGCTTCATCGAGCGCGGCCGCGAGCTGCGGCGGCTGACCGAGCGAAGGATCGTCGCCCGAGTCGACCGGACCGTCGACGCCGAGCAGCACGCCGAGCGCCTCGCGCGCGCGCACGACCGAGCCTTGCGCCGTCGAGAGCAGCGAGTCGTCGGTCGCGACCTCTTGCGCCGCGCGCACCTCGTCGATCCGGTTGCCGACACCGCCCGCGAACCGCGAGTGCGCGAAGTCGTAGTGCGCCTTCGCCGCGTCGCGCGCGCGCTCGGACACCTCGACGAGCCGCCGCTGCACGACGATCGCGAGGTACGCGCGCCCGACGGCGAGCGCCAGCTGACGCTTCACCTCCGGGAGCTGCGCCTTCGCGACCTCGACGTTGTCCTCGGCATGCGTCCACACCGACCACGCCTTCGGGTTGATGATGGGGACGGTGATCACGACGTTCGCGCCGAACTGATCCTTGGGCGCGATGATGCGACCGTTGAGCGAGCGGTCGTCGTCGAGGCGCGTGTAGATCGCGGAGCCTGTCACCGTCGGGTACGACGCCGCACGTGCTTCGCGCACGAGCGCGTCGGCGCGCCGGATGTCGGCCTGCGCGATCTGCATCGTCGGGTTGCGATCGAGCGCCCGCTTCACCGCTTCGGGGAGCGACACGCGCGGCGCCGTCGCCGGCGGCGGCTGCGCATGCGCGAGGACGGGTGAGAGAACCGCCAAGACGCCGAGACGCCAAGACCCGAAACGAGGAATCCAAAATTTCTTGGCGACCTTGGCGCCTGGGCGGTTCAAGACCTTCACGTTGCCTCCTCGGGCTCCTCCGGTGTCCGCTTCGCGAAGCGATCGAACGCCGTGTACAGCGATGGAATCAAGAACAGCGTGAAGAACGTCGACACCGTGAGCCCGCCGATGACGGCGCGCGCGAGCGGCAAGTTCGTCTCGCTCCCCTCTCCGATGCCGAGCGCCATCGGCACGAGTCCGACGATCGTCGCGATCGTCGTCATGAGGATCGGCCGGAGGCGCGTGCGCGCCGCCTCGACCGTCGCCTCGACGAGCGGCTTTCCACGCGATCGGAGCACGTTCGCGAAGTCGACGAGGAGCACGCCGTTCGAGACGACGATGCCGACCATCATGATGATCCCCATCGCGCTGTTCACGCTGAGCGTCGTGTTCGTGACGTAGAGCATCGCCGCGACGCCGCTGATCCCGAGCGGCACGCTGAACATGATGACCAGCGGATCGACGAGCGACTTGAACTGCGACGCGAGCACCATGTAGACGAGCGCGAGCGCCATCAGCGCCGCGAACCCAAGCCCCGCGAACGCCTGCTTTTGCGCCGCCGTCTGCCCGCCGAGCGTCGCCGAGAATCCGTCCGGCGGCGGGTTGTCGTCGATGACCTTTTGCACGGCCTGGCTGGCCTTGCCGAGATCCTTCCCGGGACCGACGTTCGCCGTCATGTCGATGATTCGCTGCAAGTACTTCCGCGAGATGAGCACCGGACCGCTCGATCGCTTGAGCGAAGCGATGTTGCTGAGCGGAACGAGCCCGTTCGTCGGCGTGCGCAAGAAGACGTCGCTGAGATCGTCGACGTGCGAGCGGTGCTCGTCGTCGAGGCGCACGTTGATGAAGTACTCGTTGCCCGTCTTTCGATCGACGAACGGGATCGGCGAAAATTGCGTGTTGCCGACGAGGCTCGAGAGCACGGTCTGCGCGACTTGCGTCTCGCTGATCCCGAGCGTGCCCGCCTTCTCGCGATCGACGACGACGTCGATCTCCGGATAGTTCTCCTCGCGCGTGATGAGCACGTCCGTGAGCAGCGGCTTGCCGTCCGTGTCCGAAAGCTCACGCAGCTTGGGCAGGATCCTCTTCGCGTACGTCGACGCCTGATCCAGATCGAAGCCGAGAATCTCGATGTCGATCGGCGCCGGCGCGCCGAAGTTCAGGATGCGTTTGACGATCCCACCGACGAAGAAGATGTTCTGCGTGCCGGGGAAGTCGTCGCCGATCGCCGCGCGCAGCTTCTCGCCCGCCTCGACGTCGCTGATCGTTCGCTGCGTTCTCGGCACCAGGTTGATCTGCAGTGTCCCCGAGTGCTGCCCGGTGTTGTTCGTGTAGAGCGCCGTACGGCCGAGCGGCAGTCCACTGTCGGTGAAGTACGTGCTGTAGAGCTTCGGATTTCCGAGCGCCCGCTCGAGCCGCTCCTCGAGTCGCGCCGCGACGATCTCCGTCTTCTCGACGCGGGTGCCGATCGGCGTCTTGTACGTCACCGAGACCTGCGACTCGTCGGTCTGGGGGAAAAATTCCGTGCCGATCTTCTTGAAGAGGAAGAGCGACGCGACGAAAATTCCGAGGATCACCGTGACGACGATCGCGCGATGCCGCAGGACCGACGACAGCGCACGCGCATAAGCGTTGTCGATCGCGTCGAGCGCGCGGGTGATGACACCGGGGAGCCCGCGAGGCTTCGCGTCGTGCGTCGCCGCCTTCATCCAACGCAGACAAAGGAGCGGCGTGACGGTGCGCGAGACGAAGAAGCTCATGATGAGCGCGAACGTGATCGTCAGCGCGAGCGGCAAAAACAGGTTCTTCGCGACGCCGGTGAGAAACAGCACCGGGAAGAAGACGATGACCGTCGTGATCGTCGAGACGAGGATCGGCATCGCGACTTCCTGCGCGGCGGCGAGGACGGCCTTCCTCTTGTCTTGGCCGAGCTCCATGTGGCGATGGATGTTCTCGAGCTCGACGATCGAGTCGTCGACGAGCCTCCCCACGCCGAGCGCGAGCCCACCGAGCGTGAAGACGTTGAGCGTCTGCCCGGTGAAGTAGAGGAGGATGAACGTCGCGACGATCGACAGCGGGATCGCGATCGAGACGATGACGGTGGCGCGAACGCTGACGAGGAAGATGAGGATGACGGCCATCGCGAGGAGACCGCCCTGCACGGCCTCGTGCTTCAGCGAGCTGACCGCCGAGCGGATGTACGACGACTGATCGAACGAGATCGCGAGCTTCACGTTCTGCGGGACGTTGCGCATGTGCGGGAGCGCCGCGCGCACGGCGTCGACGACGGCGATCGTGTTGGCGTTCGGTTGCTTCAAGACGCGCAAGTAGACGCCGCGCTGTCCGTTGATGCGGACGACGTTCGACTGGTCGGCGG
>JAYVXB010000222.1:0-20157 GCA_043785585.1 Deltaproteobacteria bacterium
CTCTACGCATCATGCGTGCCGTAGACGAAGATCGACCGACCTCTTCCTGACGGTGTGCTACGAAGCCGCCGATGAAAGAAACCGCAGACGCCGCCCCGCCCACGACCGCACAGCTCGCGGAGCTCAAGGCGATCATGATCGCCAAGAGAGACGAGCTTCGAGCAAAGGGGCGAAACGTCCAGCGACGCATCAGCGAAGGGCGCGAAAACCAGGCCGAGGACATGGACGCGGCGTCCGACGCGAGCGAAGACGCCGAGTCGTTCGGGATCGCGGCGCAAGACCAGACGACGCTCGGTCTCATCGAGCGCGCGCTGCGGAAGATGGAGCTGAAGACGTACGGCTTCAGCGAAGAGTCCGAAGAGCCGATCGGATACCCGCGGCTTCGCGCGGTCCCGTGGGCGCGACGCACGGTGCAAGAAGAAGAGATGCGCGAGCGCAAGCGCCGCTAGTCACGTCGTCTCGGGCGGCGCGCGCTTCACGCGAAAGGCGCCGCTCACTTCATCACGCTCGATCTGCTCGGTCTTCAAGAGGCGTCCGACCGCGCGCTTGTACGCCTTCTTGCTGATCCCGAGCAGGCCGCGGATCAGCTCGGGGCTCGCCGCGTCGTCGAGGCGCGGGGGAAGCGGGCCCGCGAGAAGATCGAGCAAGCGCGTCGCGTCGGCGTCGATCTCTTCGTGCGCGTGTCCCCGGAGCGACACTTCGACTTTGCCGTCCGCGTGCACGTGCGTGACGCGGAACGTGGCTTCGTCACCCGGGCGCAGCGCGTGCGGCTCGCTCGCGGGGAGGAGCGCGACGTATTTCTTCTCGAGGATCACGAAGAGGCCCGGCGCTTCCTCTCGCCACGCGACGCCCCGCACGCGCTCGTCGTCTTTGAAATCCGCGCCCGCCGGGAGCATCTCGGCGACGCGCATCGTCCCCGCGAGGCGCTTCGTGTCGTCGAGGTAGAGGCCGATCGCGTACCGGTCGCCGACGCGCATCGGCCTCGTCTGCTCGCGAAGCGGCACGAGCAAATCTTTCTTCAGTCCCCAGCTCACGAACGCACCGAACGGGACGATGTCCGTGACCGACAAGAACTCGACCTCGCCGAGCGTCAGCTTCGGCGTGCGCGTCGTCGCGATCGGGCGATCCTCCGAGTCGAGGTGAACGAACACGTCGACGGACGTGCCCACGACGGGCGGCGACGCGAGCTCGGCGAGCGGGAGCGGGATCGTCGCGTCTCCGTCACCTTCGGGCGAGAGCGAGACCGCCGTCGCATCGATGCTCCGAACGACGAGCTTCGCCGTGCGGCCGAGGAGAGACTCCATGCGCTCTGCTAGCATGTCCGCGTTGATCGCACCGGCGAAGAAGAAGCTCTGCGGCGTCTGGGATCGCGCGTACGTCGATCTGTCCCCGTACATCGACACGTCGTCGTTCGGCGCGCTCGACGACGAGATCGTCTACGCGCTCAGCCGCGTCGAGTCGTCGTACACGGGTGGCAGCTTGAAGTGGATGGGCGTCGTCGCGCCGTGGGTACACGACGATCCGTACGTCGACTACGGCCACGTCATCGAAGGCTTCTCGAAGAGCGAGCTCGCGCGCTTCGTCTCGCTCGCCGACGATCCGTCCGTGTTCGATCTCGATCGCACGTACACGTTCGGCGACGAGACCGACCACCCGCTCTCGCGCGCGCAGATGCTCTATTTGAAGCACCGCTACGGCGTCTATTTCCCGTGGAAGGTCTGCTACCACCTCCTCGAGAACGATCGTTGGGAGGACAAGCACTCGGGCGAAGGGAAGCACTTCACCGACGAAGCGCGCCGCGAGATGCCGCTCACGGTCGCGTTCATCGAGAGCCTCCCCTTCCGCGAGATCGGCCGCTGCGTGATCTTCGGAGTCGAAGCGAACGATCACGCGCCCGCGCATCGCGACTCCGAGCCGGGGAAGGCGCTCCAGATCGCGCAGTCGATCTCGTTCGATCCGCGCGGACGAAAGCGCTTCTTCTTGTGCGACACGGACGGCGAAAGCGAAACGATCGTCCTAGCGCCGATCTACTGGTTCAACGACATGGACTACCACGGCGTCCACGCCGATCCGTTCTTCCGCTACTCGGTCCGCGTCGACGGCGTCTTCGAGCCAGGATTTCTCGAGCGCATTCGGGCGAGATGAGATTTGACCGCCAAGGCGCGAAGACGCCAAGAGAGAGAGGGGGGAGTTGGATCCGAACCCTCTTTCCTTGGCGGCTTGGCGCCTTGGCGGTCAAATCTCAATCCCGAACGAGAACGGGCGCGCTGAGCGCGGTGTCGTCGGTCGGACCGCGCTGCACGCGCGCGTAGAGACCTGCGGCCTCGCCGGCGATCAAGAAGACGCCGTAGTTCACGCTCTCGCCCTTCGCGTCGACGTGCGCGTCGAAGTAGCGCTGCGCGATCCAGCGGCCCGGCCGCGCGTGCGCGAGCGACGCGCGCCACACGTCGACGGTGGCGTAGCGCCCGACGATGACCTCTTCGCCTTCCGCGCCGTAGTCGCTCTTGATGACCCATTCGTCCTTCTGCATGACGAGCTGTTCTTCGTGCACCGTCTCGAGGCGCGCGGTCACGGGAATGTGGCGCCCGATGATCTCCTGCGCGTGCGACGAGAACCGATCGATGTGCTCCCACATGAGGGCCATCGCGCGCTTGTTCTGCGGCAGCACCGAACCGAACGGATTGACGATCGCGCATCGTCCCTCGACCGACGCGCCGAGCGCGACGCGGAGCGGACCGTCGAGCGGATTCGTGTCGGCGATCTTCGCGTCGTCCCACACCGACGCGCGCTCGCCCCACCAGTCGGTCTTGTAGTGGCGCACCATGATCGAAAATGGCGTGTCGAAGAGGAGAGCGCCACGCGCGTCGAGCGCGAGGTTGTACGGCGAACCGAGGACGACGCGGTATCCGCGATCCTCGAACCACTGCCGGTAGAGGCGCACGAGCGAAAGATCTTCGGTGAGCTCCGTCGGGTAGACGATGCCGATCGTCTTTGGCGCGTCGGCGGTGAGCTCGTGCGCGGCGAGGCGCTCGACCATCGCGACGAAGCGCGCACCGAGATCGCGGTTCGGATCGACAGCGCCCGCGTGGTCCGGCGACACGAGCGCGCCGAGCACGACCGCCTCGGCCTCGCCGGTCGGCGTGTCGCAGTTCAGCTCGGCGAACGCGAGCCCGTCGTTCGTGACGAAGACATCGGCGCGCGCGATGCCGTGCCACAGCGGCTGCGACGCGAGCCACATCGTCTTCTGGAACGGCGTGAGGCCGAAGAAGTCGTCGAGCAGCGCAGGGTGCTCTAGGACGATGCGGCACATCTCGTCGTAGACGGCGGCGACCTGCTCGGAGGCCTCGTAGAGCGCACGCTCGAACGCGGCGCTCACGAAGATCGGCTCTTCGCGGAAGCGCGGCTCGCCGGCGAGCCACGGATCGGTGAGGACGCCGCCGTCGACGATCCGGCGCGCGAACGCGTCGTACGCGAGCGACGCGGCTCGTCCCGCGGGCGAGACGCCCGAAACGTCACCACTCATGCGAGTCGTGCGATGGAGAGCGCGGTCGCGACGTAGGCGACCGCTTCGAGCATGCCCATCGCCGCGTTTCGCTCGGCGGCGATCCCGATGTCGAGGCGACCACCGCGGAACGTGAGCGGCGCGTGCAAGAGGAGCGTCTGCACGAAGAGCTGACGCACGGGATAGAGCGCCAGCGCCGACAAGAGCACGCCGCCGTAGCCGCGGAGCGACACGGCCCACCCGATGAAGTCGCCTTCGACGGCGCGCGCGACGATGATCGCGATCGCGATGAGCGCGCCCGAGTAGCTGATCGCCGCCGCGATGTTCTCGCCGTGGATCTGCTCGGCGTCGTCGTACGTCGTGACGACGCGAAAGAGAGAGACGAAGACGTGGAGCGTGACCTGCGACAGGCAGAAGAACGCGAGCGACAGCCCGAGGCTCGGCAGATCGTTTCCTCCGAGCGCGTGCGACGTGACGATGGCGGTCGCGACGAAGTTCGCTCCACCGGCGAGCCCCGCCGCGACGTTCCCGCGCTCGATCTCCTTCGGCAGGCGTGACTGCAGCAAGAGCCGGATGCCGATGTGCCCGGTGATCTCCACGAGCACGAGCCCCGATGCCGCGAACGCCGACACCCAGATCAGATCGTGCGTGAGGCTCTCGCCGGTGACCGAGTTCTTCACGGCGGCCGACGCGATGAGGAAGACGGCGAGCACTTGCCCGACGCGCAAGAGGCGGCGCGCGGAGTTCCCCGATGCGAGATCGGTCGCGATCGTGCGTGGCCCTGCGATTCGCTGGCCGACTTGCAGGAGCAAGAGGAGGCCGAGCGTAGTGGCGACGGCGAACGCGATGACGTAGAGCGGTCCTCGGTCCATCGACGAGAAGGCTATCGGAAGACCACTCCGCGCGCGGATTTTCGTGCGAGGATCGAACGGCGGCACGCCCCTTCATGACCAACGCGACCGATCCTCCGTTTCAGCGCGACGCATTCCTCGACAAGCCGGGGATCGTCGGCGCGCGTTGGTGGCACGACGCGCTCGCGCAGAGCGATCCGATGGCGCGGCGGCGTGCGCTCAAGATCCTCCTCGCGGTGGGCGGCGTCGCCGTCGGCATCGGCGGGATCATCGCGATCGGCAACGCGGTGAGCAGCGACGACACGAAGACCGAGCCGCGCGCGTCGCTCGAGATGCAGAAGCAATACGGATGGAACTTCGGCGCGACGACCGAGAAGCTCACCTTCGACGGCGTATCGACGCGCGCGTTCGATCGCAGCGCGCTGACGCGGATGTCCGACGATCTCGCGCCGAAGAGCGCGACGCTCCGACGCTTCTACGTACCGACGCTCTTCCAGTCGCCGACGGCGATCCCGTTGGCCGTCCCCGAAGGCGATCCCGGAACGGTGCAGCCGCTGAAGGACGCGCTCAGCCCCATCTTCACGCCGGCGATGGACCTCGCGTACCGGCGCGGCAAGGCGCTCGCGTCGCTCTTCGACGGTGGGCGCGGTGGCGACGTCGCGGTCGTCGTCGATCTCGCGGGCTCGGAGGCGGTCGCGTTCGCGGCGGGCGCGGCGGGCGCGTTCGATCCCGTCTTCGCGTTCGACAACTGGCCGCACCCGCGCGGAGTCGTCGCCGCGCACCAGACGCTCGCGGCCGCCGCGTATTTTCAGCCGCTCTTCGCGCGTCACTTCGCTCCGGCCAGCGAACGTTCGCCGCCGCCGATGTTCGTCCTCGATCGGCAGCGCCTCGCGCCGTACACGGACGCGGCGAACCAGTTCGACAACCGTCACGTCGCCAAGCTCCCGAGCGTCGCGGATCTCCGCGCTCTCGGCGCGAAGCAAGTCCTCTACGTCACGCCGCAGGATAGCGAGGCTCTCGAGCTCGACGATCTGAACGAGACGTTCGTCGCGTACGACCGCGGCGCGCTCGGCGTGAAGATGGTCGCCGCGACCGCGTTCGGCCCCGAACCCGCCGCGCCCGTCCTCTTGACTCCCGTCCCCTCGAAAGTCGACGCAGGGACCAACGTCCCGTCGACGTCGCCCTCGATGCCCGGCGGCGGTCCGCCGTTCGACATCACGCCATGGTTTTACGGCAGCTCCGCCGACTCGCACGACTGGTTCTGGAACGACTACCCGTGGGCGACACCCGCGCATCCGGGCAAGCGCGCGCCGTCGATGAGCAACTCGGGAAAAAGCTACGTGCCGCGTCTGCGAGCGACGCAGTTCTCCGCGACGAGCGCACCGGGCGGACACCCTCCGGGGTTCGGCATGACGCCGGTCGTCGTCGCGGTCGGGACCGGCATCATTCTCGGCGCGCTGATCAGCCGCAGCGGCTCGTGGAACCGATCGTCCGGCAGCGGCTGGGGAGGCGGTTAGGCGTGCGCCACTCGATCCTCGCGATGGAGGTCTGCATGCGCCTCGATCCGTCGCTCCGTGCGTCGCTTCGCGAGCGCGTCATCCACCACCCGATCGCCGCGACGTACCAACAGAAGTGGAACCTCTACATGGGCGCGGCGGGCGATCTCCTCCCGCACGTCGGCCGCATCGAGCGCGGCTGCTGGGACTACTTCAACGACGACGCACGCGCGCAAAAGGACTTCAAGATGTGGTGCGACGGCATGACCACCGAGGAGGGCGTGCGTACCGAGCCCTCGGGGCAGCCGGATCCGTACCGGGGCGAGCCGCGCTACATGACGTTCACGATGGCGTTCCTCTTGGCGCAGGACTCGCCGTGCGATCTCGCGATTCGTGCACTCTGCAACATTCCGGAGGGCGCGCTGTGGAAGCGCGACGTGTTCCAGCGGATCTTGCAAGGCATCGGCTACCTGAATTTCGCCGCCGTGAAGGGCGACGTCATTTATCTCATCCCGGGCGACGACGCTTGGGGGCTCACCGTTCAGGATCTGACGCACGAGAAGTTCGAGTACCTGCGGCTCGTGCAGGACTAAAACCACGCCTCCCAGCGGCCGGGATCGATCTCCGCGGCGTGGACGGTCGCGGAGATGCGATCGCGCGTCGCGGCGAACGGCTGGATTTGGTGGAGGCGGTAGCTGTCGATCACGACGACGTCGCCGACGCCGTACGGGATGACGACGCTCGCGGCGGCGAGCTCGGCGTCGGTGGGGATGTCGCGGGCGTCGTAGCGGACGTCCCAGACGCGGAGGCCTCCGCCTTCGTGCGCGGCCCCGAGCATCAAGACGACGCTGATCGCCGCGCGGCGGCGCGCGATGTGGTGCGCGGCGAGGCCTTCGTTGTCGAAGTGGACGACCCCGCCTTCGCGCGCGACCTGACCGCCGGCCGGAAAGATGTGGACTCCGGGACCGCACCAGCCGCGGCGCGCGCGAACGACGCCATCGACGAGCGACGCGACGAGATCGCGCAGGCGGGACTGCAATCCGGGGAGGTGCGCCTCGACGCGCGCATCGGATGCGGCGGCGTCGCGGAAGTACGCGGCGGAGGCGTCCTGCTCGAGATGCGTGTAGAACGCACGACCGAGCGAGAACTGCTCGCCGTCCCAGTCGCTCGTCCAATCGGCGCGCGCCGCGACCACGCCTGCGACCCAACTCGCGCACTCGTCGCGCGACAACCACGCGCGCACCCCGACGGCGCAAGCGTCGCTCAAGAGCGCCGCGGCACCCCGCGGATCGTCACGCCATGCGACCGGCTTCACGCGCGCATCGTAGCAACGCTACGCTGAGTCGTATGGGGCTCTTCAAGTCGCTCGTCGACAAAATGAGGGACACGAGGAAGGACCTCGAGAAGAAGGCCGCGAAGGCCGCGCTCGAGCAAGGCGCAAAGGCGGCGAGAAGCGCGCTCGATTCGGCGGGCGACGCCATCGAGAAGGCCATCTTCGGCGACGACGACGACCCGAAGCGCGACGAGCCCAAAACGAAGGAGCCTCCGGATCCGTTCGCGAAGCTCAAGGCCGACGAGGTCGCGAAGAAAGAGCGCGCGCGCGACGACAAGCGACGCGCGAAGGAGCGAATCGCCAACGACGCGAAGCTCGAGAGCGACGTGGACGCGGAGCTCGCCGAGCTGAAGACGAAGCTCGGGAAGTGATCGTACGTGAGCGCTTCCGCAACCCATCACGCCATCGACGCGGTCTGGAGGATCGAGTCGCCTCGCCTGATCGCACGGCTCGCGCGCATCGTCCGCGACGTAGGCGTCGCCGAGGAGCTCGCGCAAGACGCGCTCGTCGCGGCGCTGGAGCGTTGGCCCGCGTCGGGCGTCCCCGAGAATCCAGGCGCGTGGCTCATGGCGATCGCGAAGAACCGCGCGATCGACACGGTTCGCCGCAAGAAGACGCTCGAGCGCAAACGTGAAGAGATAGGTCACGCGATCGAGATCGAACAAGCCGCGGCCGCGCCGGATCTCGACGCGGCGATCGACGACGACATCGGCGACGATCTGCTTCGCCTCGTCTTCACGTGCTGTCACCCGGTCCTGTCGAGCGAGGCGCGCGTCGCGCTGACGCTCCGCATTCTCGGCGGCCTCACGACCGACGAGATCGCGCGCGCGTTCCTCGTGGCCGAACCGACCGTCGCGCAACGAATCGTCCGGGCCAAGCGCACGCTCGCCGACGAGAAGGTCCCCTTCGAAGTCCCGCGCGGGCCGGAGCTCGCGGCGCGCTTGTCGTCCGTCCTCGAGGTCATCTACCTCGTCTTCAACGAAGGCTACTCGGCGACGGCGGGCGACGACTGGGTGCGACCGACGCTGTGCGACGACGCGCTCCGTCTCGGACGCATCTTGGCCGAGCTGACGCCGAACGAGCGCGAGCCCCACGGCCTCGTCGCGTTGATGGAGATCCAAGCGTCGCGCTTGGGTGCGCGCATCGGCGCGACCGGTGAGCCCATCCTGCTCCTCGATCAGGATCGCTCGCGGTGGGATCACGTCCTCATTCGACGCGGTCTCGCGGCGCTCGAACGTGCCGACGCGCTCGGCGGCGCGCCCGGATCGTACGAGCTCCAGGCGAGGATCACCGCGTGCCACGCACGAGCGCGCACTGCAGCGGAGACCGACTGGGCCCGCATCGCCGCGACCTACGACGTGCTCGCGCGGCTCGCGCCGTCGCCGGTCGTCGAGCTGAATCGCGCGGTCGCGGTGGGTATGGCGCACGGTCCCGCGGCGGGTCTCGCAATCGTCGACGCGCTCACATCGGAGCCGTCGCTCGCGGGCTACCATCTGCTCCCGAGCGTGCGCGGCGATCTCCTCGCGAAGCTCGGTCGCACGGCCGAGGCGAGCGCCGAGTGCGAGCGCGCGGCGTCGCTCACGCGAAACGAACGCGAGCGCGCGCTGCTCCTCGAGCGCGCCGCGCGACTTCGCGACGCCTGACGCGCGAACTCGGCGCCCACGTCGGTGTCACGCGTACCACTTGCGCGAAAACAGATCCGCCGACGCGTCCAGGACGCGTTCGACGAAGACGTAGCCGTCGAGGTGATCGATCTCGTGCAAGAGGCATCGCGCCTCCATGGCGTCCGCGCTCACGCGGACCTCGAGCCCCGACCCGGGCTCGCTCCCGACGACGGTCACCTCCGCCGCGCGTGCGACGTTGCCGGTGAGGTGCGGCACGCTCATGCAGCCTTCGCGCATCACGATGTTGCCGCGCATCTCGACGATCCGCGGATTGCACATGACCACGAGCCCCGCGCACGATCGCGCCTTCTTGTGGCCCGTCAGGTCCATCGAGAAGACGCGCGCCGCCGCGCCAATCTGCGGCGCCGCGAGCCCTACGCACGCGGGCGACGCGCGCATCGTCGCGACCAGCTCTTCGGCGAGCGCGACGATCTCCGCGGCGCGCGGATCCACGTCGATGGCGCGCGCCGACAGCACGGCCGCGGGCCGGGTGAGCACGCGACGGACCGGCGTGCGTCGATACTGACCGCTCTCCTTCGCCGAGATCGGGGGTGGCGGCGTCTTCAGCTTCGGCATTCCCATGAGTGCACTCGCGTGAGCACGCATCGCGCCACGCGAGCCATCGCGCCGCGACCGGCGCCACGCGCGCAAAACGACGACCGACTGTGGGCTCGACGCCGCAGGCAAGCGACCGCAAAGCAGCAACTGCGCCGCGCAGTCGCGGGCCGTTGCCCTCGTTGATTTGCGAGGTACGCACGAGCTCACGGTGACGCCTACACCGGGAATTGCCGACGCGCGCGCGATGCGCTCGTCGACCACTCGCGATGGCGTGGTGCGTGCTTTGGCGTTCGGAATCAATCCACCTTCATCGTCATTGCGGGAGGGGTCTGGAATGCTCGGACGGTCCATCTACTTTCTGCTCGTCGGCGCGCTCATCGCGGTGCCGTCGTGCTCGTCGACGTTTCATCCAAGGACGTGCGCTTTGGACGCGGACTGCGGCGGCGGTTTCGTCTGCGCGGACCAGCAAGGGCAGGCGGTGTGCAAGAACCCGAGCGACGCGCCGCTGCGCATCGGGATGAGCGCACCCGTCACCGGCGCGAGCCAAGACCTCGGCATCGAGATGAAGAAGGGCGTCCTCCTCGCGATCGATCAGCAGAACGCGGCGGGTGGCGTGCGCGGGCGAAAGATCGCGCTCGAGTTCCGCGACGACGAGTACATCCCCGCGAGCGCGGAAGCGGCGGCGCGCGAGCTTCTCGACGTCGCGGCGCTGACGACGCCGGCGCGGTGCCCGACGACGACGGTGCCTGTCGTGGCGGGGCAGCAGCCGGTCGCGAACGGCGCGCTCGAGCGCGGCCCCAACGCGGTGATCGGGCTTCTCGGCAGCGTCGGGACTCCGACGATGGTGCGCTCGGCGCCGATCGCGGTGGAGACTGGGAGTCTCTTCTTCGGCGCGTTCACGGGCGCAGCGAAGGTGCTCCGTGACGGAGCGACGGGGGCGTGCGGCCGGTTCATCTTCAACATCCGCGCGAGCTACGCGCAGGAGGCGCGCGCCACGCTCGAATACTTCATGAAGCTGCGGGTCCCCGACAGCCATCACCTCGTGAGCTTCGACCAGAACGACACCTTCGGCCAAGCCGGATACGACGGGCTCGTCGCTGCCTACACGGCGATCAAAGGACCCATCACGTCGCCGTTCTCCGCGGACGCTCCCATCGCACGCTTTCGCTACACACGCGACGACGCGACGAGCGTCCCTGCGCAGATCACCGCGACCGCGCAGTACCTCGGGCAAGTCCTCGCCGCCGACTCCGCGCCGCACGTCGTCGGCATCTTCATGACGGACACGTATGGGCCGGCGACCACGTTCATCAAAGGCATTCGCGATTGGCAATATGCCAATGACGCCGAGCAGACGGCCAACCAAAAGGGCAGTCGACTCACGGTCTATTTCAGCAACGTGTCGTTCGTCGGCCCGAACACGCTCGCGTCGCGCCTCAAAGACGCGGGGAGCGTGCAGACGCCGCAGGGTGCGAAAGCGTATTCGGACGGAGTGCTCGTCTCGCAAGTCGTCCCGAACTACCAAAACGACAACAGCGACGCCGTGCGCGACTACCGTGATCGCCTCGCCGCCGCCGGGCTCCAACCGAGCTTCACGTCGCTCGAGGGCTACCTGGTCGGGCGCGTGTTCGCCGCCGGGCTCGTCGCGCACAAAGGCGCGTACACACCCGAGGCGCTCGTCGGGACGTTCGAGCAGCTCCCGCCTTTGAACCTCGGCCTCGGCGCGTCGTCCGGCTTCTCGCCCAACAATCACAATTACTCCAAGTCGGTATTCGGCACTTCGATCGGCGCCGACGGGACGTTCGCCAACAAGTACTTCTGGAGCGACGGCGTCCCCATCCAGCTCTTCGAATGATTGCCCACGTCGAACGCAGGGAGACCGCGCGATGACCGAAGCTTCGAGAGACGACGACAAAGAAGAGAAGCTCATGGAGAGTGCGCGGGCGAGGTCGGCGCCGCTGTCGTTCGGACGGTACGTGCTGCATCACCCCATCGCGCGCGGTGGCATGGCGCGCGTGTACACGGCGCGACTCATCGGCGCCGAGGGGTTCAATCGGCTCGTCGCCGCCAAGCGCCTTCACCCTCAGTTCACCGACGATCCGGAGTTCGTGACGATGTTTCACGACGAAGCGCGCATCGCTTCGAAGATCCATCACCCCAACGTCGTCCCGGTGCTCGACGTCGTCGTCGAGGGGCAAGAGGTCATTCTCGTCCAGGAGTACGTGCACGGCGTGCCCCTCGACACACTCTTCAAAGCGACCATCGTCAAAGAGACGCCGATCCCCGCGCCGATCGTCGTCGCGATCGTCGCCGGCGTGCTCAGCGGCTTGCAAGCGGCCCACGAGACGACCGACGAGATGGACCAACCGCTGAACATCGTCCACCGCGACGTCTCGCCGCAGAACGTCATGGTGAGCGTCGACGGGATCCCGCGGTTGCTCGACTTCGGAATCGCGCGCGCGCGATCGAGCGCGCACGTGACGCGCGAGGGGTTCTTCAAGGGCAAGGTTGCGTACATGGCGCCCGAGCAGCTCCGCGCCGAAAACGTGACGCGCACGGCGGACATCTATGCGGCCGGCGTTCTCCTATGGGAGCTCCTCGCGCATCGCCGACTGCACGCGAACATGAGCGAGACGCAGATCTTCAGCGCGGTGTTGAGCGGCGCATTGCCGACGCTGACCGCGGCGCTCGAAGACGAGCGTGCGTCGATCGACGACGAGCGATGGGAGATGATCGCTGCGCTCGAGCCGATCGTCGAGCGCGCAATCGCGACGCTGCCGGAGAATCGGTACGGCACCGCGGCGACGATGCTCGACGTGCTCCTGGACACGTGCCCCGCCGCGACCTCGATCGAGGTGGCTCATTGGGTGAAGGCGGTCGGCGCTGCCTACCTCGATCGACGGCAGAAGGTTCTCGCGTCGAGCGAAGAGAGTTGGCGCACGCTATCGAAGGTGACGTCGTCGACCATGCCGGTCGCTCGGGACGTCTCGATGGTGAAGGCGTCGCCGTCGCAATCGTCGTGGTCGGATTCGCCCGAGCCGGTGGGGCCGCTCGCGTCCGCGTGGCCACTCGGCGGCGGGCCTCTGGCGGCGTCCGTACAGTCGACGTCGGCGCCGCGCGTGCGGATTCAGTGGGTGGCTGCCGCCGCGCTGCTCGTGATGGCGGGGACGCTCGCGGGCGTGCTCGTCACAGGCGGCGAGACGTTTCCCGCAGAGCTCGCGCGCAACCTCGAGCTCCCGACCGCGCTACCGGCCGCAGCGGCCGCACCGGCGGACCCCGCGCCGGCGCCGAGCACGTTGACGCTGACGATCGCCCGTCCCGTCTCTCCTCCCGCTCCCGCCGCACCGCCCGCGCGCGTCACCGCCCCGAGCAAGGCGCCCGCGCCGCCGCCCCCGCGCGAAGCGCCCGCACCGGTCGCGAGCCCAACGACCGCTCCGCCACCTGCGCCGGCCAAGCTCGATTGCGATCCGCCGTTTTACTTCGACGGCGCAAAGAAGCTCTACAAGCCCGGATGCCTATGACACGCGACAAGGAGCCGAACATGCGGTCTCGAATGCCCAATGGCAGGTATCGTTCACCCGTCCTCGCCGTCGCCGCGGCCGTCGCGATCCTCGTCTCGTTGCCGCCTTCGGTCAGCTCCGCGACCGCGAAGGACGAGTGCGTCGATGCGCACGGCCGCGGTCAGGACGCGCGCGGAAAGGGACAGCTGACGCGCGCGCGACAGCTCTTTTTGGCCTGCGCGCAGAGCAGCTGCCCGAGTCTCATCCAGGGCGATTGCGCGCGATTCGGCGAGGACATCGAGCGCCTCCTGCCGACGGTCAGCTTCGTCGCCCGCGACAGCCGCTCCGTCGACCTGCCGAACACGAGCGTCTATGTCGACGACGTACTCCTCACGTCGCGCCTCGACGACGGCCGGATCTTCGAGGCCGATCCAGGCAAGCACGTCATTCGATTCGTGCACGAGGGCAAGGAGACGACGCTGAAGGTCGTGCTCAATCAAGGCGAGAAGGGGCGCGTGCTCTCGGCGACCTTCGCGAACGCGAACACCCCCACGCCGCCTACGACAGCGACGACGACGACGGCGACGACGCCCGCGCCTCCCGCGCCATCGCGATCGGCATTCCCTCTCGTCGTCGCCGGCTTTGGCGGCGCGGCGCTCGTCACGGGTGGCGTCCTCTTGGCGCTCGGCCTCAACAGGGTGCCCGCCAGCTGCTCCGTCGCGAACAAGGACTGCGCGGCGCCGCCGGGTGACGCGGCGTTCAACGACGCGCACAACGGGATGTCGATGGCGAACGTTGGTGCCGGGGTCGCGATCGGCGGGGCCGTCGTGATGCTCACCGGGCTCGTTCTCTATTTGACGAGCCGTCCGACAGCACCGACGACGACAGGGCAGCTCGTGCAGCCGTGGGTCGCGCGCGGCGCGAGCGGCCTCGCCGTCACGTTCTGAGCGCGCCACTCCGCGCACCCGTCCTCACCGAACCGCCTTGCACCAAGGGAAACGCATGCCCGACATCCTTCACACCGTCTCGATGCAAGCTCCGCCCGAAGAAATCTTCCGCGCGCTCACGGCGTGCGCGGGGCTGCGCCACGGTTGGCAACGTCAGTCCATCGCGAGCCCGAGCGCCGGATCGCTTTCGGAGTTTCGCGTCAGCGAGCAGACCTCGGTGACGATGCGCGTCGCCGCGATCGAGGTCGACACGCGCGTCGTGTGGCGGTGCGTCGCCGGTCCGGCGGATTGGATCGGGACGGAGGTCGTGTTCGAGCTCTCCGCCGGCGAGGGTGGCCGCGGAACGACGGTCCGGTTTCGCCACAAGAACTGGCGAGAGTCGACGGACGTGATGGGGCGCTGCAGCGCGAGGTGGGCCGCCGTGCTCTTCGAGCTGAAGTCGTTCCTCGAGATGCCCGAAGCAGACGACGTCTACGCCTGACCGCGAACGAGACGTGCGGGACGTCACGCCGCGCGCCTGTGGCTCGGCGGCGACATGTCTGACACCGAAGTCGTGCGACGCCGCGTCTCCCCGCGCGAGTTTCGCAGCAGACGCGCTCGGGCCCGCCGATTGCACGGCGATCGTCCGACACGCTGCTTCGATTCTTTCTTCAACGGGGAGGCGCTCGATGAGAGCCATGGCTTGCTTGACGCTCGCGGTCGCAATGATCGGCTGCGGTGGAAGGACGACGTCCGACGCGACGGGAAACGGCGGAGGCAGTGGTGGCGGTGGCGGCGGTGGCGGCAGTGGCGGCGGCGCAAGCGGCGCGTCGAATCCGTGCGCGCGCGGCGCGCCGACGTTCCTCGCGTCGAGCCCACGACAAGAAGCGCGCTCCGTCGCGACCGACGGTGTGCGCGTCTACTTCACGACGTGGGGACACGAGGGCGATCAGAACGGCGGGATGATCCTCTCGGCGCCTGTCTCCGGCGGCGACGCGACGACACTCGCGACGGGCGAAGGGACGACGACCGACATCCTCGTCGATGCGCGCAACGTCTACTGGATGAACTACGGCGACGCGCTCCGCGTGATCCCGAAGGAGGGCGGCACGCCACGCACGCTCATGAACGTCGACCAACCGATGTCGTTCACGGTCGACGAGGCGTGGGCGTACGTCACGACGACCGGCGGGATCTGGCGCGTCGCGATCGCGGGCGGCACGCCGGAGAAGATCGTCGACGCGCGCGCCTCGGAGGCAATCGCGGTCGACGACGCCCACGTGTACTGGATCGATCGCGGTACCTCGGGCGATGACTCGACGTCGCTGAGCCGTGTGGCGAAGTCCGGCGGCGCACCCGAGGTGCTCGTCGCCGGGCGAGGCGTCTTCAGCAAGACCGTGATGAACTCGCTCGTCGTGGACGCGACGAGCGTCTACTGGGTCGCCACGCGCGCCGACGGCGTCGTCGCGAAGGTCGCGAAGACGGGCGGGACGCCGGCGACGCTCGTCTCCGGGCTCGTCTGTCCGTACACGTTGCGAAAGAATGGCGACGCTCTCCTCTATGCGAACGCCGTCATCGCGTGCGGACCGGACAAGTTGCCGCCGCGCACGATCGCGCAAGTGTCCGCCAACGGAAGCGGCGCGAGCGCGATTGCGGACGCCGAGCACGTCGGCGTGCAGGGCGCATTCGCGATCGACGCGCGCAACGTATACTGGGCCGGCAGCGGTCAGAGCGGGCACGGCGTCTACTGCGCGGCGTTTCGGTGAGCGGGAGGGCGAGCGATCGACGATGGGCTTGTTCCAGAAAGACCGACTGATCCAACAGCTCGAGGAGCTCACGAAGATGCTGTTGGCGATCCGTTCCGCGCTGGCCGCGGGGCACGTCGACGAGACGCTCACGGCGATCCGCGAGGCGCGCGCGCTCGTCGCGGGACAGCTGGCGGGGACGCTCGAGCGTGTCGACGCTTCGACGATCGCCGCGCTGCTCGGGCCGGAGAAGGCGAAGATCTACGGCGAGCTCGCGCGTCTCGAAGCGGAAGCGCGCGCGCGCCGTCAGACGTAGCGCGTCCACCCGTTCGGGTGCGCGGCCTTGTAGCGCCGGTAGTACCAGCACGGCGCAGCGAGCACCGCGAGGGTGACCGCCGCGGCGATCCACGTCTTCGCGAGGCCGTCGCGTTGGACATCGAGCGCGAGCACGAGCTGTACGGCAACCATCAAGTGCACGTGGAGGAGATAGAAGAAGAACGCCGTCACGCCGAAGAGCGACAACGGCGCCAAGCCACGACGCTCGCGCGCGGGATCGTCGACGAAGGTGAAGGCCGCCAAGAGCACGAACGCGAGCCCGAGCTCGAGGCAGGTGAAGGCCAGGCTCGGCGGGTACTTCGCGACATGAAGCCACTGCAGAACGTCGAGCGAATCGCGGTGGAGATCCCAGTTGCCGTAGCCGTCGACACCGCGCACGACGCCGAAGATCGCCAACAGCGCCACGCCGACGACCGCGAGCCAGCGCGCGCGGACGTCGTGAGCGCGCCGCTGGAGGAGCCATCGGCCGAGCACCCAACCGAGCATCATGATCGACAGCCACGGCACGAGCGGATACGCGCACGCGACGCGCCCTACCCTTCCGCCCACGAAGAGAAATGCCCAGAGCGCCCGCAACGTCGGATCGACGGGCTGCCAGCGCGTCGAGAGCTCGCCCGCCACTTGGATGACGACGGCGGCCACGAGCAGCGCCCTCGACGAGAGCTTCCGCAGCGCCGCCATGCACACGAGCGACATCCCGATGGCGTAGAGCACCTGAAAGACGAAAAACTTGTAGCCGACGAAGCCGAGCGACATCCAAAGCGGATCGAGCGCGGCTATCAAGAGGCCGCGCGTCACGATGAACTGCGTTTGCCCCGGCTGCCCTCGCCGCTTCTCCATCGACAGCGCCAGCGACGCGCCCGCGAGCAGCACGAACGTCGGCGCGCACAGATGCGTGACCCACCGCGTGAGAAACTCGCCCGCCGGCAGCGGCGTCCCCGGCACCCAGCGCGCGCCGTTGTCGCCGTGCATGTGCGCGGCGTCGAAGATGTTCCCCGCGTGGTCGACGGTCATGAGCATCATGACGAGCCCACGGACCCAGTCGATGGCGCGGATGCGCATGGGGTCACGTACACCGTTTCGCACGCCGTCATCAACGGGAAGGCGTCGATGCGGGGGCTACGATTTTGGCGCGGGGACGACCTCGACGAGCTGCCCTGTTTCGAGCGCGTCGGAGGCGTTGACGACGACATCGTCGCCGATGGCGACGCCGGCGAGGACTTCGACCTCTTTTCCGAAGTCGCGACCGAGCGTCACCTGCGTCAACGTGAGACGCCCGTCGACGACCTTGGCGACGAGCGTTCCTTCCTTTCGAACGATGAGCGCGCTCGCGAGGACGACGGGCGGAGGGCTAGCGCGCGGGATCGAAAGGCGGACGTAGACGAACGCGCCGGGCAACACCGCGCCTTCACCGCGGACGTGCACTTCGGCGCGAAGCGTGCGCGTCGACTGGTCGAGCACGCCGCTCGTGCGCGCCACCTTGCCCGCGACGAGGTGCGCCGGATCGCGCGGCGAGAACACGCGCGCCTCCACACCGACCGTCACGTCCGGCGCGTACGCATCCGGCACGTCGACGTAGACGCGGAGCAAGTCGATGTCGGCCACCTCGAACAGCGCGAGCGCGCTCGTCCCCGCGGCGCCGACGAGCGCGCCGGGATCGGTCCCGCGGCGCGTCACGATCCCGTCGAAGGGGGCGACGATCCGCTGGTAGCCGCGGAGGATCTGCAACCGCTGGAGCTCCGCTCGATGCGTGGCGACCGCCGCCACCGCGGAGTTCGCCTGCGCGCGCGTGTCGTCGGCTTGCTGTTGGGAAACGATCCCGCTCCCGGCGAGGCTCTTCGCGCGATTCGCCGTGCCTTGCACGAGCGGGACGTTGGCCTCGGCCTCGTCGAGCCGCGCCTGCGCGAGGCGGATCTCCTGCGCGGTCTCCGGCGCGTCGATCTCGGCGAGGAGCTGGCCGCTCTTCACGCGATCGCCGACATCGACGAGGTTTCTGCGGACGAAGCCGTTCGACTTCGCGTAGAGCACCGAGCTTCGGAACGGCGCGGACGTGCCGGGGAGCGTCACCTCCACACGCGCGTCGCCGGCGCGAACGGGCGCCACGCGAACGCGGCGCGGTGCCGTCAGCTCCTGCTCGACGCGCGCCAAGGCCTCGCGCTGTTTCAACCGCGGCACGATCCCCGCGACGACCGCCGCACCGAGCGCGACGCTGACCACGGCCATTGCCTTCCAACCCACGTTGCTCATGTCGCTGCCTCCGCAACTGCCAAATCGGGATCCGCCGCTTCGACGCGCATCTTTGCGGCGAGCAGGCTGTAGACGACGGGAACGAAGACGAGCGTCGCGACCGTCGCGCCCAAGAGTCCGCCGATGACCGCGCGTCCCAGCGCGGCGTTTTGCTCGCCGCCCTCGCCGACGCCGAGCGACATCGGGAGCATGCCGATGAGCATCGCCAGCGCCGTCATGATGACGGGGCGAAGCCGCACGCTCCCCGCGCTCAGCGCCGCGTCGATGGCGCTCATGCCCGCAAGTCGCTGCTCGTTCGCGAACGTGACCACGAGGATCGAGTTTGCCGTGGCGACGCCGATGCTCATGACCGCGCCCATGAGCGAAGGGATGCTGAACGTGGTGCCGGTCGCGAAGAGCGCGAACACGATGCCGACGGCAGCGCCCGGGAGCGCCATCAAGATGATGAACGGGAGCTTCCACGACTGGAAGTTGACGACCATCAGCCCGTAGACGAGCAGCGCCGCGAACGCGAGCCCGATGCCGAGGCTCACGAAGCCTTCGCGCATGCTGTCGGCTTGGCCGCGCACCGTGATGCTCGCGCCCGGCGGGAGCTTCGCGCGGTACTTCGTCACGAGCTTGTCGAGGCTCGCCGTCACGCTGCCGAGGTCCGAGTCCTGAACGTCGGCGCGCACGTCGTACGTCGGTTGCACGTTGACGTGGCTGACGAACACGGGCGTCGTCTTGCGCTGAATCTCCGCGAGGTCGACCAGCATCTTCTGGCGGCCGTCCTGCGTCTGCATCGAGAGCAGCTTGAGCGCGTCGATCGAATCGACGCGGTACTCCGGCACTTGGATCGCGACCGGATACGCGTTCCCGGTGACCGAGTCGGTCCAGAACGTCGGGTTCGTTTGGCTCGACGACGAAACGAGCAGCAGCAGGTTGCCGGCGACGTCGCGTTCGGTCAGGCCGACCTCGGTCGCGCGCAGGCGATCGACGTCCACGTGCAAGCGCGGCGCGCCGACGATCTGATGAAGGTGGACATCGACCGCGCCGCGGACGTTTCGAAGATCGCGCTCGAGCGCCTTCGCCACGGCGAGCGTCTCTTCGCGTCGAGCGCCGGAGATTTGCACGTCGATCGGCGACGGAAGACCGAAGTTCAAGATCTGCGTCACGATGTCGGCGGGCTGAAAATAGAACGACAGCTCGGGGAACGCGCGCGGCAACGCCTCGCGGAGAACGCGCACCGTGTCCTGCGTCGATCGCGACCGCTTGTGCGCCAACGTGATGAGGATCTCGCCGTCGGCGGAGCTCACGTTGCTGCTGTCGGTGATCGAGAGGTTGTACCCGCCGGGCGTGCCGATCTGATCGAGGATGCTCTCGCGATCCGACGCGGGCACCACGCTTCGGATTTGATCTTCGACGCGCGAGAACCAACGCTCGGTCTCCTCGATGCGCGTGCCGGGTGGAGCGGTCACGTGGAGGCGCACTTGCCCCGCGTCGATCGTGGGAAAAAAGTCACGCCCCACGAACGGCGCGAGCATGCCGGCGGCGATGATCGCGAGACCGAACGCTCCGAACACCGTCTTGCGGTGCGAGAGCGTGCACGCGAGGAGCTCGACGTACCGCGCGCGGAATCGCTCGAAGCCCGCGTTGAACCCGTCGTGAATGCGAGCGAAGAACCCGCGCGGACCGTGCGCCGCGCCGTGCACCTCGTTCTTCAGCAGGTACTTCACCAGCGTCGGGACGATCGTCCGCGAGAGGAGGTACGACGCCATCACCGAGAACGCGACCGCGAGGCCCATCGGGAGGAAGATGAACTTGGCCGGTCCCTCGAGAAAGACGACCGACACGAAGACGATGCTGATGCACAGTGACGCGACGAACGCCGGGACCGCGATCTGCTGCGCGCCGTCGAGGATCGCGCGCGTGAGCGGCTTTCCGGTCGCGAGATTTCGATGGATGTTCTCGATCTCCACAGTCGCGTCGTCGACCAAGATGCCCACGGCCAGCGCGAGAC
>JAYVXB010000223.1:0-20130 GCA_043785585.1 Deltaproteobacteria bacterium
ATTCAAGCGTTCGACGAGATCGTTCGCGAGCACGGCGTGTTTCGTTCTGCATTTGGGATCCTGTGAATAGTGCACGCTTTTATGAGGGGATGCCCCAGGGCATCAAGACCATCAAGTTCTTGGCGAGATAAGGGCATGGACATTCTCCGGTGAGGCGATCGGTAGGTGGTGTCGGTACTTGCGCGCGCCACCGAGCAGGTACCGCTTCGCGATCTCGACAAGAACGAGATAGGTGAGCGATGCGGCGCTTAGAAAGAGGAAGTATCCGGCTGGGAGCGGCTCGAAACCAAGCACACCGGCGAGGGGCGAATACGGCAAAATGACGCCAACGACGACGATGGCGATCGTCGTGATCGCGAGCGGCAAGCTCGGTCGACTCTTCAGCGGGTTTCTTGGAGTGCGGATCACGAACAGCACGAGCGTCTGCGTCGCGAGCGACTCGACGAACCAGCCCGTGTGAAAGAGCACCTCGCCCGCGTGGAAGAAGTGCAGGAGCACGAAGAAGGTCAGAAAATCGTAGAGCGAGCTGATGGGACCGATGATCAGCATGAAATTGCGGATTGTGCGGATGTCCCAGCGCTGCGGCTTCCGGATCACCTCCGGATCCACGTTGTCGGTTGGGATGGTGATCTGCGCGAGGTCGTAAAGCAGGTTGTTCAGGAGCACCTGCGTTGGGAGCATGGGCAGGAACGGAAGAAAGACGGATGCCCCCGCCATGCTGAACATGTTGCCGAAATTCGAGCTTGTCCCCATGAGGAGGTACTTCGTCACGTTTCCGAACGCTCGCCGCCCCTCGAGAATCCCGCGATGAAGAACTTGAAGGCCCTGTTCAAGAAGAATGATGTCCGCCGCGTCACGAGCGACGTCGACCGCGGACGCGACCGAGATGCCCACGTCCGCTGTGTGAAGCGATGGCGCATCGTTGATCCCGTCGCCGAGGTACCCGACCACGTGGCTGCGGTGTTTGAGCGCGAGAATGACCCTATTTTTCTGCGCCGGCGACATGCGCGCGAACACGGTAGTCCGCTCGGCCACTTGCGAAAGAGCCCAGTCGTTCATTCCTTCTAGATCGCTCCCGAGAACCATCTTCTCTGCATCGAGCCCGACCTCTGCGCACACATGCCGGGTCACGAGGTCGTTATCTCCCGTAAGAATTTTGACCTGCACGCCGTCGTCCTGGAGCGACAAAATGGCCTGCTTCGCTCCCTCGAGTGGTGGATCGGCGAAGGCCACGAAGCCGACAAGGACGAGTTCGCACTCATCGGCCGCAGAGTAAGCAGGCTTCGTGAGTACCTTGCGGGTCGCCACCGCGAGCACGCGAAATCCGCGTGCGCTCAGCGACTCGTAGGTCTCGCGGCACTTTGCGCGCGCATCCTCGGTGAGTGGCACATCCTCTCCAGCGCCCGTCGCATAGGCAGTTGCACACGCCAGGATGCCCTCTGGTGCGCCCTTGGCAATGAGGCATCGTTCGCCTGAGTTGTCGACGACGATGGATAGCCGGCGCCTCTCGAAGTCGAACGGGATCTCATCGACTTTCGTGTATGCGTCGGACCCTGCGGCTTCGCCGCGCTCGAGAATGGCCGTATCGAGCGGACTCCGGATCCCCGTCTCGAACTTGCTGTTGAGACGGGCGAAGAAAAGCGGCGCCCCGGAGGCGCTTCCCAACGCATCGCACGACGAGTCGAACGCCATGATCCCGCGGGTCAGCGTCCCGGTCTTGTCGCTGCACAGAATGTCGATGCTGCCGAGATTCTGGATCGCCGACAGGTGCTTCACGATCACCTTTTGCTTGGACATCGCCACCGCGCCGCGCGCGAGCGTCACCGAGGTGATCATCGGCAAGAACTCGGGCGTGAGGCCAACGGCCAGCGCGACGGCGAAGAGCACTGACTCGAACGCGCTCCGGTGCGTACCGATGCGCACGACGAGAATAAACATCACGAGACCGAAGACGGCCTTCATGATGAGCGAGCCAAACTGCTTTATTCCGCGATCGAACTCGGTTTCGGGCGCGCGAGTGCGAAGTCGTGTCGCGATGTCGCCGAACGCCGTCTTGGGCCCAGTCAGAAGGACCAAGGCAGTCGCGGTGCCGCTCACGACCGAGGTTCCCAAGAGCACCATCGTCGCTTCGGACTCGTCGCCTGCCTTGAACTCCTTCTCAACCGGCATCGATTCGCCCGTAAGCGCCGATTGCTGAACGTGAAGATCCTTTGCTTCGAGCAGTCTTGCGTCGGCGGGAACAAGGTCACCCGCGCTGAGGCGGACGACGTCGCCGGGTACAACATCGGCGCGGTGCACGTCCAAAAAAACACCGTCGCGCAGAACCGTCGCCGTCGGCGCAACTGTTGCGCGAAGGCGATCCGCTGCCTTCTGTGAGCGAAACGTTTGGACAAAATTGACGGCGACGCTGAGTGATACGATGACGATGATGATCGCCGAATTGACGAGCTCGCCGACGAAAGCAGACACGATGCTAGCCAGAAGCAAGATGGCAACGAGTGGATTCGCAAACTGCAAGAGCAGTTCAACGAGGTGGGACCGCTGCTTCTTCGGAGCGGGGTCGTTGGGCCCGTATTGAGCGAGTCGTTGCGCCGCTTCCGCGGATGTGAGCCCTGCTCTGGATGGCTCAATCGAGGTCAGCGTGCCGCTCACCGTATTCCATCGCTCAGTTTGGAGTACTTCCTCGCGTAGGCGACGAGTTGTTCATCGGTGGGATGGTCCACCGTCTCAATGCCGACGATTCTCGCTTCGAGCGCAGGGTCGTGCTTGTGTACGTATCTGATGAAGTCGAGCTTCGCCGTCGACGGTCCTACAGTGAGGATCTCTTCGGCTCCTTCGAGGGACCGTGCGACCTCATGGAAGAACCGCTTGGCATCATCCGGGTGGTCCTTGGCTCCTTCCGGCCCTTTCGGATGCTTGTGATGGACATGTTGAGGAGCCGTGACCGTCTTTTCGTCGAACTTGTCTGGCGTGCCATGGAAGATGCGGGCTTCTTTGTGATCGAACCAGATGGCGACGTGCTTGGACATGGTAAGGACCTCCGACAAGTTCGTGAATGACGACGCAGAAAACGTTTTCAGCCCGCCGTAACGCCGAGGAGGCGTCCGATTGCTGCGGTGACCGCCATCGCCAGGGCACCTCCGACGGTGACTCGCAACGAAGCACGGCCAAGCGGCGCGCCGCCGAGATGACCACCAACCGCACCGAGAGCTGCGAGACTCACGAGAGAAAGCGCTGCGATCATGGGGATGCGCAGTGCCGCTGGTGCGACGAGAAGAGCCGCAATCGGAACCACGGCGAAGGACGCAAAGCTCACGGCCGATATCCATGCCGCTTGCATTGGGCGCGCGAGGGAGGCGTGGTCGATCCCGAGCTCATCTCGCATGTGCGCGCCGAGCCGATCGTGCGCACTCAGCTGCTCCGCGACTCTCATCGCGAGCTCCTTCTCTAGGCCTCGCTTCACGTAGATCATGGCAAGTTCCTGCAGCTCGGCGTGCGGCTCAGCCGTCAGCTCCCGTTTTTCAACCTCGATGTCTGCCTGCTCCGCGTCGCGCTGCGAACTCACCGAGACGTATTCGCCAACGGCCATCGACATCGCTCCCGCGACAAGCCCCGCAATTCCGGCAACGAGGATCGCCGTCTTCGATGCGGAGGCCGCTGTGACACCGATCATGAGGCTCGCGACTGATACAATGGCGTCGTCCGACCCGAGCACTGCGGCGCGCAGCCAAGCCGCGCGCCCGCTTCGATGGATCTCCCCATTCGGCCTGGACCTCAGGTTCGCCCTTCGAGTTAACATGTCAGGCAGTGGGAGGCGGCTCGTGCGGCTCCGACCACGCCGCGACCTCCGCTTGTTCGGGTTGCCGTCGGCTGGGGCGGAAAGTCGATGCATGACGGACACCACGCGTGCCCGTCGAAAGTGCGCGCGGCGGGCCTCATGTTGCTGACCTTCCCCATGTGATACGCGCCCAGATTCGCTCGTGCAGGAAGTAGCCGACAGTGGTGTAAAGGTTACTCACGATCATGAAGCTGAGAGCGATCGTGGTCTTTCCAGTGAGCAGATAGATCGCCAGAAAGTCCAAGCAGATGATGACGGCGCGATAGGTAATGGCCTTGACCACAGAACGCTTGGCGCTCGTGCCCTGTCGAGGACTCGGATTGGTGATTGGCGTGGGCATGAGCGTGGTCATCCGTTTCCGCAGCGCGAGCCCGCGAAGGCGGGTGTCGCGACGTCGGATTCCGTCTCCAACCGCGCCGGCAGAACGCGGAATGCCGTGACCGGATCGTCAACGTATTGAAAGAGACCAAGATTTTCGCTGCTGATCATCCCGTACCGAACGAGAGCATCGAAGTTGAGGATCTCCTTCCAGTAGCTCGATCCGTAGAGGAGAATCGGGACCGGTCGATCGAGCTTGCGTGTCTGCACGAGCGTCAACATCTCGGTCAGCTCGTCGAGCGTGCCAAAGCCGCCAGGAAAAACCACGAGCGCGCGCGCCAAGTGCGCGAACCAGAGCTTGCGCATGAAGAATAGCGGAACTCGAAGGACAACTCCCGCGTCACGTATGGATTGGGCAGATGTTCGTGCGGCAGCCCGATATTGAGACCGATCGTTCTCCCCCCAGCCTCGGACGCACCGCGATTGGCGGCTTCCATGATCCCGCGCCCACCGCCCGAGCAGACGATGTACCGATGGGCGTGCGGCGAGATGCTTTTCGACCACGTGGTGACGAGCCGCGCAAGCTCGCGGGCGTCCTCGTAGTACCGGCCGAGCGGACCGTCCGGCGAAAGTCGGGCGGAGCCGAAGAAGACGACGGTATCGCGGATATTCTCGCGGCGAAATGTCGCGAGCGGATCGAGATACGCGGCCAGTATGCGCAACGGTCGCGCGTCATCGCTGTCGAGAAACCCTTCGTTCTCGTAGGCGAGCGGGCGATGAGTCGCGGCCGGTACCTTCATGATGCGCCGGACCGTGCAAAGTCGATGAAGCCGCGGTCGACATCGGTGTGAACAAGCTCGACGCGGACCCTGTCGCCGACGTCGAGGCCATGGAATCCGCGCACCACTTTCCCTTCGACGGCGGGGTGAAGAATACGGACCCATGTTCCCTTGTCCGAGGCTCCTGTCACGAGACCATCGAACCGTTCACCCACGCGCGATGCGAGGAGCTGCGCGGCAGCAGAATTGCTCACCTGTCGCTCCACCTTGGTCGCGTTGGTCTCCTGCTCGGTGCAGTGGCGCGCCAGGGAAGTCAGCTCATCATTGCTGTAGGGCGACGGCGCCCCTGAGATTGCCGCCTTGAGCAGACGCTGAGTGACGAGGTCGGGAAAGCGGCGGTTTGGCGCCGTCGAGTGCGTGTAGTCGGTTACAGCAAGTCCGAAGTGTCCTTCCGCGCTTTGGCCTGGGAGCTCCAGCACGTACTCGCCGCGGCCCAGGAGCTTGACCACCGAGAGGGAGAGATCCGGGAATCGCGCAGGATCCTCGCGACGACGCTTCGTGAGAAACAGCGCGAGCGCCTCGCCACTCGGCTCGGGTGGTAGACGATCGCCGAGAGCCTCGGCAAGGGCAACGATCCTGCCCCATCGCTCCGGCGAGCGCAGCACCCGGCGCAGCGACGGAAAGCCCTTCTGCGCAAGATATTTCGCGGTCACGCCGTTCGCCGCGACCATGAAGTCCTCGATCAGCTCCTTCGCTCGGTTCGGTTCGTCGGGCCTCAAGTCAGCGAGCTCGTCTCCTTTGAACACCGCCTCGGCCTGGGGCGTGTGCAGGCTCAACGCGCCGTGTTGGAAGCGTAGCCCGCGCATCGCTTGTGCCGCTCGGTCCTGGGCCCGGAGTTGCGCGTCGAGCCCCGGTACTGCCCCGACCCTCGGTGGCGCCGACGCCGTTCCCTCGAGCCACGCGGCGACCGAGTTGTAGGCAAGCTTCGCGTGATTACGTACGGCGCCGCGATAGATATCCGATTGCTTCACCATGCCCTTGGCGTCCACCACCATCTCGATTACGAGCGCCAGACGCTCTTCGCCCTCCCCGAGCGACGTGAGATCCGTCGAGAGTCTCTCGGGCAGCATCGGGAACATCGCGGCGGCCGTGTACACGGAGGTCGTGTTTGTCTGAGCGTGGTCGTCGATCGCGGAGTGGCGTTTCACGACGGCGTCGACGTCAGCAACAGCGACCAAGATTTTTACCGCACCTCCGGACATCGATTCGGAGACCGATAGTTGGTCGAGATCACGGGACGTGTCGTTGTCGATCGACGCCCAAAGGAGTTCCCGGAGATCGCGGACAGCGGGATCGCGCGCCGTGGCAGCATCCACGATGGCCGTTGTCTCCGCCACTACCGCGGGGGAGAAGTCCGGCAATAGGCCACGCTCGATCATGATTCGGTGTGCAATAGACTTGAGCTTGTTCATGGTGGGTCGAGGTCTCTCATACTTTTCTGCGAAACGGTCGCCAAGACATCGCTCGCTGGGGACTCAAATGGTGACCTGGGGTGAGAGTGCCGATAACCGAGAGCATCAAGCGGCCCGCTGATGCTGAAGTCGCTCGAGTTCGTCGAGCAGGGTGCCCGTAAACGCCTGAGCAAGTCGTAGTGCACCCATTTCAGTCGTAGTGCGGGCGGCTTCCTCCAGAAGGCGGTCGATCCGCAACGCGAGCTCCCGCGCTTCGGCGCAGTAGGCCGCCGCATCCGGAGGAATCGCGGACGTGCGTTTCAGGTTCACCGCGGACGCCTCGTCCGGTTTCGAGCTCACGGGCGACTCGTGAGCGCACGTGCGCGCCTCAGAATTTCCTGTGCGGTCTGCGAGTCATCGGCTCGGATGGCAACCGCGAATCCTGCGTCTGTCCCGCTCACCCTTGCAGTGGCACCTTTTGGAACGAGCGGGCAGTACGCCATCTCCGGCACGTCGTGTCCGAGCGCCGCGTTCCGGGCGAGGTGACAGCCGACGACGCGTTGCAGCCACTGTGCGGTCATGCCGGGGACCGCGCGGAAGGTGACGATCGCTCCCTCGGTCCTCACAGACTGCGACTTGCCTGAGGTGGTGCCCACCGTCAGAGGCTCCACACTCGCGATGTCCTGCCGGTGATCAAAAGGGCTCATGTCCCGATCGTCGTCGGAGAGACCTATGCACGCGCGCCCTTCGGCATCGCGCAGAGCCTGCGAACCCGTTCGATGATCGGCCGCCATCTTTTGGTGCTTCTTGGCTTCGTGCAGATGCTCTGAAGTGGGGTTCGTCACCGAAGTCCAACAGCCTCCGACGTCGGCGGCTACGCGAGCGCTGCCGGCGCTACATCGCTCCTTTTTGACCGAAGCATTGGGATCGTACTGCGTCGTATGGAGCTGGGCCGTTTTCTCCTCGTTTTCGGCCATGGCCTCATGTTGGGCCGAACTCATGTCGTGAGGTTGAGCCCCGGGCGTCGTCGAAGCGCAGCCCGCAATGGATTCCGTGAACATGAACGCAATCGAGAGGAGCGACAGAGGAAATCGCATGACCAAAAGCCTTTCGTTTAGGGACCGGAGTTCATGGCTTGGGCCGACGCGCGCCATTCAGGAAGAGAAGCCGATGCGCGGAGTCTCATGACGCCCAAGCCTCCGTTTTTGGAACTGCCGTGCTCTTTGGACGAACCACCAACACGGTACGGTCTGCGTGATTGACGACCTTCGCGGCCGTCGTACCAAGCAATCGGTCAAGCGTGCCGTAGCCGTGAGAGCCAATGACGATCAGGTCCGCGTCTTGCTCGATGGCGGCCCTGCAGATGCCGTCCCAGGGCGAACCAACGTGGGTGTAGATCCCGTCCAGCAAGTCAGGTGGCACATCACGACTCTGCGCCCGGAGATCCTTCTTCGCCTCGTCGACAAGGAGTTCCGCAAGGCTCTTGGGTGATACCGAATAGAGATGCGCCGGCACGTCCGTCGGCAACCCCACGGCGCGGAACAGACGCACTTTGGCCCCAAGTCGGCGCGCGAGGTCTACGGCCGTTGCGAGAACGAGCGGGGCGCGTTCTGAGGCATCGAGGCATACGAGAATACGTTCCATTGCTGGGTCCTTTCGCCTTTTTTTTTGCCGTGCCAAAACTCATGAGTTCGACCAGATGCAGGCATCATCCGTGAAATAGCGTCTAACGTCAGTCGACAACCTCCCAAACAAACCTGCATTCTTTGTTGCCGTCCGCAATGCGATGACCGGGGCCGCCGCGGTTGAACACGACCTTGTCGGGTAGGTAAGAGTTGAATGCCGCATTGTCGATTTGGCACACGACCGGCGTCAGCTCGGGAACGCCGAGCGCGGTCGTCAGCTCGTGATAGAGGCACCGCGTGATCTTGATTTCAAACCGACGCTCCGTGCGATCGACGACCTGAAGCGTATTCCAGCGCGTCGGGCCGGTCTTGTTCACGTCGAGCTCCGTGTCGCACAGATTCGCGAAGGTCCGCTCGGTCTGGGCAGCGCGATATGCGAAATTCCAGTGGGCGATGCCGCCTGTGAGTAGCGCGACCCGCATGATCTCGAACGCTTTCGGTTGGCCGATCCTCTTCTTCAGATTGATGTACACCCACAAGGGCAGCGCCGCGAGCTCGACCAGCTCAGGCGGGAACCGCGTGTCGATGCGCCTCTTCAACCGATCGACGGTCAGTTTGCACCTGAGAAGGAAGAGCGTCGGAAACCGCATCTCGTTGCGCAGGAGGTGCGTCAAAATCGGCGTCGTGATCTTGCGCAGTTCCATGCCGGCCCGCCCGCGAGCAGAGGAAGCATCTTGGGTGATTACGGGGAGTCTCCTCGTCTTCAACTCAACCTCTCTCTCCGATGTTTCCTGCGGTTGCTTGCATGGTTGTCATGCTTTGATTTGCTTATTTGCGTTTGGGTCAGAACCGCAGCCCTTTCACATGTGACCTTCGCCGTGGGGCTTCATGGGCATCGGCATTGGCGGCCGCGGCGCCTTCGGCATGGGCATCGGCGCGTCACCGCAGCAGCCCATCTTCATCCCTCCGTCCATCGGCATGCCTGCATCCATCGCGCCCATGGCGGCCGGCTTCGCCGTGCCCGGCTTGCTCATTCCGGTCATCGGGCGCCCGGCGTCCATCGCGCCCATCGAGCCGGAACTTGCCGGTTGGCTCGCGGGGTTCATACCGGGCATGTCCGCCATGCGGCCTTTTGTGGCCGGCTGACTTGTGTCTGCCGATGGCGCGGGGAGCGTGACGTGCAAGTTCGGGTCTACTTCGGAAGGCCGAGCGGAGGTCGTCTGGGTGGGTCCAGATGCGGGTGGAGGCATGTCCATTTCGCCGCCACCACATGCTGCAATGGCTGCAACGAGAATGGAGGAGACGGCCAGCGAGGCCGCAATGCAATGAGTCGTTGTCATGGGAGGTAGCCGCCTTCTGTGTTGAGGAGAGCATCTCGCTCGTCGAAAATTCGATTCGTCGTCGTGTCGAGCGCCACGATGAAGGCCAGTTTGATCGAGTTCGCGAAGCTGTCGCCGAACGATTCGGGAATGTTTGGGCGCGATCGAAATTGGTACTGAAGACCGATCTCCGTCGTCGCTCCAAGCGCATAGAACGCGTTGGCGATCACGCTGTACTGATCGATGCTGTCGTGGACGTAGCGTTTGTACGCGCCAACGACGTTCGCGCGGAACGTCGGCAGCATCTGGCGTCGGTAGCTGTAGCCGACGGACGAAGCGATGGAGACCTGCTCGGCGCGGAACGTGTCGTTCAACGTCGTGATGTTCAGGCTCGGTGTACCGCGGTTGTAGATCCCCTGCAGCCGCCAATCGACGCCGTGCACCGGATCCGGGACCACGTTGAGCCAGGCGCCCGCGAGGGCGTCCATGCCGAATTCTTGCGACGGCAAGTCGAGGCGGTAGACGTTCGCTCCGAGACCGACTTTTCTCACGACAGAGGTCCGCGCGAGAGCGGGTATCTCGCGATAGCCGAGCGTGACACCGTAGGAGTTGATGCTGAAGGCACCGAGGCTCGCCGGCCGAAGAATGAAGTTCGGTAGGTTCTCGACGTGCACGTCCGCAAAGAGCCGTGCCGTTGGCCAGAACGTGGCGTCGGCCGTGTTGACGAACTGGTGATCGGCCGTACTCCTGCCGTCCGAGAACGGGTTCTGTATATCCGACCAACGAATGAGATCGTCGTCGCGCAACGTGGGAAGCGGGACGATCAGGCTCCGATTGCGCCCCCGACCGAGACGCGCGGTCATCCACTTCGACTCATAGAAGGCGTTCACCTCCGCGATCAGCAAAGTGCCCAGCTCGTAGTACTGATCGGGAAACGTGATCGCGAGGAGCGCTCCGGCGCGGTCGTTCGGATTGAAGAGCGGTGTGCGACCTCGCGCGTACGCGTACGTGTCAGAGAAGTCGATCGTTCCGAGCGGCTTGGCCCCCCCATAGGAGGTCGTGCCATTGAGCGACGTGACCGCACGCAGACCGAAGTCGAACTGCGTGGCGGGCGTAGGAGCCGCAGGATCGGCCGACTCCTCCTGCGCGTGAGCACTCGCGCTGAGCAGCAAGCTTCCAGCGAGGAGGGTGCCGGCGAGGACGTTACTCGTCCAGCGAGATCGATGGAGTGTACGTCCCATTGAAGCCCTCATATTGGATGTGGGTGACGGCTCCGCCGGGATACACGCCGTTGTTCACGGTGCGTGTGACGTCGTGGTCGTGAATGGCCCAAAAGCCAGGATTGTCGGCGAGAAGAACGATGTCCTCGGTCTTTCCGGGGGCGAGGACCAGCGTGTTGCCTCGCACCGGGGCGGGCAGCGGCGATCCGTCGGAGCAGACGTGCTGGAAGTCGTGCCCGTGCATGTGCAGGCTGTGCCAGACGTTGCCCGCGTTGATGAACCGGAGGCGCGTCCACTCGCCCTCTTTCACGACGATGGGCTCGGTCGCGGGATACGCCCGGCCGTTCATGAGAAAGAAGCTCGGCTCGGGCAGGCGGGGATTTGTACGCGAGCGCATGTACGGCGGCACGTATCCGCCGGCGATCGCCTTGACGAGCTCCTTGAATCCGGGAAAGCGATTTTGCGTGCCGAGATCGAGCGCGCCGCGCTTCATGAGCACGTCCCGCTGTCGCATGCGCGCGAACATGGCGTTCATCTGCTCGCGAACGGAGAGCGGATCGATTGAGGAGAGGACGTAGATGTAGTCTTGCGTGTATGGGAAAGTTTGCCGAATCGGATCGTCTGGGCGCTCGACGATGAAGGCGCCGTACATCCCGGCCTGCATGTGCATCGAAGTTCCGAAATGGCAGTGGTAAAAGTGCGTGCCGTAGGGCTTCGCCTGAAACACGTAAGAGTATTTCTGCCCGCGCATGATCGGGCTTGCGTGACGTACGGAACGCCGTCGTGGCGGTAGTCGAGGATGAGCCCATGCCAGTGGATCGTGTGCATCTCGTCACTGGCGTTCGTGAAATCGACCCACACCCAATCGCCTTCGTTGACGCGGATCGTGGGCGCCGGAACCTGGCCGTTGTAGGCCATCATGTGGACCTTGTACCCAGGGACGATCTCGTGCTGAACGACCTTCAGCTCAAGCGAGAACTTCTTGTACAGCGGGCTTCCGGGTGGCGGCGCGCCGCGCGGCAACGGCGCCGGCGATGCCATCGCCATCCCCGCCATGCCTCCCGGCGCGGAAGCGCCTGGGCCGACCGGCGGAGGCATCGAGTCCATCGGCCCCATCGACTGCGACGGTGAGCTGACGACCTGTCCTCCGGGCTGCGCGGATGCGCGACGCGCAAAGGCGCTCGCGGCGCCCGCGGCGAGCGAGCCGGAGACGAGCTGCAAGAAGGTGCGTCGACCGTTCACGAACGGCCGGTACGCACGAAGCGTACCTCGACCAAGCGGACGCTAGATCGCGCAGCAAAGTCTCGGAGAGCTCAACGCGTTAGGGATCGCGTGGCGGATTCGCAAGTGGCAAGTCGAATGCCTCGCATTCCGCGTTGACGACCTCGGTTCCCGACGCGTCCTTCGAAACGTCGACTGACGCGCGCGCTGATCAACATGGATCGCCAACTCCTTCGATTCGAACGAGCACCTTCGGCGCAAGTGCTGCGCCGCCATGCTGAAGCTGCGCCGCGGGCACGACGCCGGATCAGTTGGGGATGATGCAGGAGCCAAGTCGCGAAGGGAGACACAATTGGTTGGACTGGGGCATTCCTGCGGCCGAGCAATGCCAGTCCACGACGGGTCGACGCCCATCGTGGTCATCCTTGCACTAACGGGAGACGACTGAGAAAGCGGGGCGACGCGTTCGAGCGGATCGTTTCGTGCACGTAGCGGCCCAAAGGCGACCGAACCGGCCACCTTACGAAAGGAACGGCCGTCATGATTTCTCGTTCGATCGCAGTCGCAGGAGCTCTGCTCCTCGCCGCGTGTTCCAAGTCCGACCCGGGAACGTCGACCACAACGTCTGCGCCCGTCGCAGCAGCGCCAACGAGCACAGCGGTCGCTGCGACCGCCGCGCCGAACCCAGCTCCTGCACCACCTGCAGCAGCACCAGCGGACGACGACCATGCGGGGCATACCGGCCACATGCCCGGAATGCCGTCGGGAATTCCGATGCAGGGGCATCCGCATGACGGCGGAATGGGTCAACCGTGTCCGGGCTGTCCGATGCCGCCCAACATGCCCAACATGCCGGGCCACCAGTGAGGGCGATCGCAAATGCAAACTGAACTCCTGAAAGTCACCGGCATGACCTGCGGTGGCTGTACCAGCAAAGTAACGCGCGCGCTGAAGGCGATTGCCGGAGTTGGCGACGTAAGCGTCTCGCTCGCTGCCGGCCAAGCGACGGTGCAATACGACGAGAGCGCGACGTCACCCGCTCAACTGAAAGCGGCGGTCACCGGTGCGGGCTACGGCGCGGGCGTGAACAATGAGGTTCCGAGTCCACCAGCCAAGCGTGGCTGCTGCGGCTAACGCCAAATGGGTTTTGCCTAGTCCGACGAAAGTGAGATTGCTGATGATGAGCTCATGGTGGTTGATGTGGATGGTGGTGATGTTCCTCTTTCTGGTGCCCCCGATTGGCTATGGCTGGGGCTACCGCGGATGGGGAGCCCCCTACCCGAGGTATATCCAGCGACGACGCGGGCAGCAGGCGGCCGCCACCGGTGGTTCCGCAGAGTTCAACCACCACTCATGGGGTTGGGGCGGCGACTTCGTTTGGGGCGTGTTTCTCATCGGGTTCCTCTGGGCTTGTTTTTCGCTCTGGTGGCGCTGAGTCGATGGAAACGAACGCTCCGACAACCGAGTGCGCGAAGCATCGGAACAAGCCTCCGATCGCGGTAAGCGACGCCCGACACGCGGACGCGCGAGGCACGCCACGGGATGGCGGTGCGCTCGGGGCCGACGGAGCTTCGTCCGAGTACATCTGCCCGATGCATTCAGAGGTGCACGCCGACAAACCCGGAGCGTGTCCGAAGTGCGGGATGGCGCTCGAAGCCGCCGCGACGAATCCTCTGCCGTCCAAGACCGAATACGTCTGCCCGATGCACGCGCAGATCGTTCGCGACGCGCCCGGAGCGTGCCCGATCTGCGGTATGGCCCTCGAGCCCCGCACGGTCACCGCCGAGGAGACGCCGAACACGGAACTCATCGACATGCGGCGCCGGTTCTTCTTGTCGGTCGGACCTGCAAGCATCGTGTTCTTGATGGGGATGTCGGAGCTGCTCCCGGGCATGCCGCTGCATCAACTGCTCGGGGCGCGCGCCGTCGCCTGGGTCGAGTTTGGCCTCGCCACTCCCGTCGTGCTCTGGGGAGCGTGGCCGTTCTTCGTGCGCGCGTGGCAGTCGCTCGTGAACCGCAGCCTGAACATGTTCACGCTTTTCGGTCTTGGAATTGGCGTCGCGTACGCCTACAGCGTCGTCGCCCTCCTCGCGCCCACGATCTTCCCGCCCTCGTTCCGGGGGGAGGGCGGCGTGGTGGCCGTCTACTTCGAAGCCGCTGCGGTCATTGTCGCGCTCGTACTCTTGGGCCAGGTCCTTGAGCTCGGGGCGCGAAGCGAGACGAACGCCGCAATCCGTGCCCTCTTGCATCTCGCGCCGAAGACAGCAAGGCGCATCCGTACCGACGGCGTGGAAGAAGACGTCGCGGTGGACATTGTCGCAGTCGGCGATCGGCTTCGTGTGCGGCCGGGCGAGAAGGTTCCGATCGACGGTGTCGTGATGGAGGGGACGAGCTCCGTCGACGAATCGATGGTCACGGGCGAATCGATCCCTGTCGAGAAGAAGGCGGGGGATCGACTCATCGGCGCGACCCTCAACGGTACCGGCTCGATGGTGATGCGCACCGAGCGCGTCGGCTCCGGCACCCTCCTAGCCCAGATTGTTCGAATGGTGGGAGAGGCGCAACGAAGTCGCGCCCCCATCCAGAAGCTCGCGGATGTCGTCGCCGGATACTTCGTCCCCGCGGTCGTCGTCGCGGCCGTGATCACGTTCATCGTCTGGAGCGTCTTCGGACCCCAACCGAGAATGGCGCACGGAATCGTCAACGCTGTCGCGGTGCTGATTATTGCGTGCCCCTGCGCGCTCGGTCTCGCGACGCCGATGTCGATCATGGTGGCCACCGGAAAGGGAGCGGCGTTCGGCGTTCTGTTCAAGAACGCCGAGGCTATCGAAGTGATGCGAAAGGTCGACACGCTCGTCGTCGACAAGACGGGCACCCTCACGGAGGGAAAACCCAAGGTCGTCGCGATCGAGACAGCGGGCGGTGATGAGGCGGCGCTCGTCAAACTAGCCGCCAGCCTTGAGCAGGGGAGCGAGCATCCGCTCGCAGCTGCGATTGTCGAAGGTGCGAAGACGCGCGGCATTGCGCTCGTCACCGTGGCCGACTTCGCGTCGACGACGGGTAAGGGTGTGTCTGGGACGATCGAAGGTCATCACGTGGCACTCGGCAATGCGAAGCTCATGGACGACCTCCACGTGGCGGCGGGTGAGTTGGGGGCGCGGGCCGAGTCGATGCGCGGCGACGGCCAAACGGTCATGTTCGTGGCGGTCGACGGCAAGATCGCCGGCATCATCGGCGTCGCCGATCCCATCAAGGCCACAACCGCGGATGCGATCCGAGAGCTTCACGAGGAGGGCATTCGCGTCGTGATGCTCACAGGCGACGCCAAGACGACTGCGTCTGCCGTCGCCAAGAAGCTGGGTATCGACGAGTTTATCGCGGAGGTGCTCCCCGATCAGAAGTCCGAAACCATCAAGCGCCTGCAGGCCGAAGGACGCGTCGTCGCCATGGCGGGTGACGGTGTCAACGACGCTCCCGCGCTCGCGCAGGCGCAGGTCGGCATCGCTATGGGAACCGGGACGGACGTGGCGATGAAAAGCGCCGGGGTGACTCTCGTGAAGGGCGACCTGAAGGGGATCGCCCGCGCGCGGCGACTCAGTCGCGCGACCATCTGGAACATCAAGCAGGGTCTCTTCTTTGCGTTCATCTACAACGTGCTGGGTGTGCCGATCGCGGCCGGCGTTCTCTACCCAGCGTTCGGTCTCCTCCTCAGTCCCATGCTCGCCGCGGCGGCGATGAGTCTCAGCTCGGTATCCGTCATCGGAAACGCGCTGCGACTTCGTCGCATGAAACTGTAAGGCTCGGAGGTTGACGCATGGACATCGTGAAACCCATTTACGAGCCTTTGACCAAGCGCGCCGCCCGACACGCTCTGCTTGGGCGCATGCGCGTGCAAGAGGTCCCGGACAACGGTCGCTTTACCCGCAGCGACGTGACGAGGATCCTCAAAGCGGCGTGGAGACGCTACGACGAAGCTGTCGGAAGCCTTCCTTCGCAACCGACCCTAGGCAGCACCATGAACGTTCGCCTAGCGTGCTTTACGTTCTCGTTCTTCGAGGAGCTCTTGGCTGGCGGCACCGAACGAAAGTACGCCATCGAGCTCGTTGGAGACGCGACCTGGCAAGTCTATCAAATGTGGGCGCGTCTCGCGTCCGCGGCGGGGCGCATGGGACACGGAAAGTCGAGCGCGCTTGCTTTTGCTGAGACGAAGACGGGGGACGATAAAGCGGCGATCCACCTCCGATTTCCGTTCAACTCCCCCGGCTACGTCATTGAAACGGTCTCTGCCGAACGGGGGACCGCGTTCAATGTTGTCCATTGCCCCGTAGCGAACTACTTCCGCGCTCACGGCGCCGCCGATCTCTGCGTCGCATCGTGGTGCAACCTCGATTTCGCACTTTCGGAGGTAACGCACCAGAAACTCGTTCGCACGAAGACGCTCGTCGAAGGGGCCGACCACTGCGACTTCCGGGTGCTGCCGCTCGGCCGAGGCTAGAGCATGTGGAAGACATTTCTTATCGCTGGCGGGCGCCTCCTACTGCCGCCACCGCTTCCGCGCACCCGACGACGGCAGTCTTTACCCCGACCGGTGAGGCAAAAAGCGAACGCGGAGCAAGAGCCCGCAATCCGCGACGGCGATCATTGAACTGAGAGAGAGAGTCCCCATGTCTAGTCCAATCGATCGAACCTTCCACACGCCAGCCCGGATGCTGCTCGTCGCCTCGATCCTTGCGCTCGTCGGCGGCTGCTCGAAGGCGGACGAAGACAAGGCCTCCGCGACGACCAACCCCGTCCGACAGGCCCAAACGGTGCAGTCCTCGATTGCTTCGGCTCAGGCGGCGCAGGATCCCGGAGGCGGCATGGCGCCGACCGGCGATGGCACTGCGTCGAGCGCTCCGATGGCCATGGCAGCGCCAAGCGCGGCCAGTCGGCCGATGAATATGGGTGCACCCGCCGCCGGCGCGCCCGCGGAAATGGCGCCCACCGGTATGGCGCGAATGCTTGGACAGCCCCCGATGGCAAGCGCCTCAGGTGCGTCCGCCGGCCTGCCGTCAGCAACGGGCGCTCCGCACATTTACCATCTCGGGGCGGACACATTTTTTCTCGACCAGGCGAAGGCGGTCGGGCTCACCGAGGCGCAACAGAAGAGGCTCACGGCGCTCAAGGAGAAGTCTGCAGTCGCGTACGCGACCACCCAGCGCAAGATCGATCAAGGGGAGCAAGACCTCTGGGTCCTTTCGTCTTCGGAGACACCCGACATCACGAAGATCGAAACGAAGATCGGAGAGATCGCTCGTCTTACCGGTCAGCAGAGGATGGACTTTCTTCGTACGGTCGGGGGCGCCGTCGGTGTCTTGTCGGACGCGCAGCGAAAAGCGATCGCGTCGATGCAACCGGATGCGATGCCCGCCGCGAGCGCGTCAGCCGCGGGCATGGCTCCCGGCGCGCCTCCGGCGCCCATGGGAATGGGAATGGGAGACAAGAAGCCGATGGGCATGGGGATGGGGGCCATGCCCCCGCCGTCCGCCACGGCGTCGGCCATGCCACCCGCGCCTGGCGGCATGGGGCACATGTGATGTTCCCCCCGAGAGACACCTCGCGAAGCAGCGGTTGGCACCGAGCGACAGGGCACCTGTCGCTCGGTGTTTTCTGCCTGCTGAGCGGGCTGCTCTGGGCGTCGGGTGTGCGCGCCCAGTCGCCGGATGAACACGCCAGTCATCACCCCGGGGGCGCGGCGTCTGCACCGGCACCCGCGACGAGCGCGACGGGCGGGATGGGCGGTATGCCGGCGGCGCCCGCGACGAGTGCGGCGGGCGGTATGGCCGGAGGCATGGGGGCCATGATGGCCGGAATGATGCCGCCTCCACCATCCGGTGGTGGTGGCTGCATGGGGGGGGATTGCGGTGGGTCTGGTGCAGCCAAGACCCCCATCTACCCGTCGCTGATGACTCTTCCCGCGCTCACGCCAGCGAAGCGCGCGGAGATCGATGCTCTTGCGACGCAGCAGATCAATGAAGGCATGGCGAGGCTCGCCAAAGGCTCCGAGTCGCTCAACCGCGCGATGCAAGCGGGCGACAACGTGGCGATGCAGAAATCGGTGGGACTCATGCACGAGGGTCTCGACGAGCTTGGGGCGGGGATCGCCGCCCGACGTGTGCTCTCCGAAGGCGCAGCACCGCGCAACCTCGCGCTCGGCTGGTTCAAACGCGAGATGAACCTTTCGTCGTCTGTCCCCCACGAAGAGCCACGCACGTTCCTCGGCGTCGCGCCCCTTCATCTCTTCACGATGGTGCTCCTCGTCGCGTTCGCGCTCGCGATGGTCGCTATGTACTTTTTCAAGATGCGTCGCGCGGCGGCGCTCTTTGGGCGTATCGAGGCTGACAAGGCGAAGTCGCCGCCCGGTTCGTCCCCGCCGCTTTCCGGGGAACCGGGCACACCGCCAACCGGAAAGACTCCGGCTTGCGAAGGGACTCCGCCAGCGCAGCCACCAGGCAAAGAGCCGCCGCCCGCCGCTCCGCCAGCGGCAAAGACTGCGACACCTCCGTCGTCTCCGCCCCCGCCACCGAGTAAGGAAGCGTCGGCGCCTGCCAAAGCACCTGCACCGTCGGCGCCCGGCACTCCTCCCGCTGGAAACACTTCGCCGGCGGCAGGAACATCGCCAACCACACCTCCAGCACCGCTCGATACCGCAAAAATTGAGAGTCGAGCCGGCGAGCTCTGGCAGGAGCGGGGGCGTCCGGTGGGCTCACCCGAAGTGGACTGGTCGCGAGCCAAAGAGGAGCTCGCCAAAGCAACCGACGAGTCGCAAGTGCCGCCGATTGCCGGAACACTTACAGCGTCGACGCCACCTGGCAAAGAGTCGCCGCCCGCCGCTCCACCCGCAGCAAAGCCTCCGTCGCCCGGAGCGACACCGCCAGCATCAGCAGCCCCCACTCCGCCTTCGCCACCAACACCGTCCGCGGAAAGGTCGCCGGCTTCCGCTCCGCTCCCCGCTGGGGAATCCGTCGCTGCCGTCTCGGCGACTACGCCGGGAGGGCACCGATGACGACCACTTGGCGAGGGCAGCTCCGTGTGGAGAGCATCGTCACGGAAACGCCGACGGTCAAAACGTTTCGGCTCGTGCCCCCGTCGGGTGACAGCGTCACGCCGTTTACTTTCGTGCCCGGTCAGTTCCTCAACGTCGCCTTCTCCATTGGCGGCGCCAGAATGAACCGCTCGTACTCCATTTCGTCGTCCCCGACGAATCGCAACTACGTCGACCTCACGGTGCGGCGTGAGCCACGGGGAGCAGTCTCCCGTCACATCGTTGACCTGCTTAAGGTCGGCGACGAGATCGAAACGGGTGGACCGGTCGGGCGCTTTACCTTCGACGGAACAGAAGCGGACAGCATCGTTCTCATCGTGGGCGGCGTGGGCATCACGCCTGCGATGAGCATCAGTCGCTACCTCACAGAGCGGTCATGGCCTGGAGACATCTTCATCCTCTATACCTGCCGCACACCGGCCGATTTCATCTTTCAGACCGAACTCACTGCGCTTCAGCGCAAGAATCCGAAACTGCACGTCGTGGTCACGATGACGCGCGCAGAAGGGACAGACTGGAAAGGTCGGCGGGGACGCCTCACGGGAGAACTGCTCACGCAGACGGTCCCGAACCTTGCCTCGCGAAGGATCCATCTCTGCGGGCCGCCGTCGATGATGGACTCCGCGAAAGCCATCCTCACTGAGCTCGGAGTTCCTCCGGAGCAGGTGAAGACCGAAGCGTTCGGCGCAGTCAAACCGACCCCAGCGCCCGCGGGCACGACTTCGAAACCGACGGCGCCGGCCACGGGGCCGCTGGTCACCTTCTCTAAGAACAACAAGTCGGCCAAAATCCGTGTGGACACCCAGACCGGGGACAGCCCGCCTCAGCAAACCGTTCTTGAGCTCTCCGAGGAGCTTGGCATCGGAATCGAATTCTCTTGCCGCGTTGGCACCTGCGGCATTTGCAAGGTGAAGATGACTTCCGGTGAGGTCGAGATGGCGGTCCAGGACGCCCTCGATGCCGACGACAAGAGCAAAGGCGTCATTCTCGCCTGCCAAGCGAAGCCGAAGTCCGCAGTCACGGTTGAAGCGTAGCGATGAAGGACCGCGATCGCGTCGTCGTCCCCGGTGTTCTCGCCGTCTTGCTGCTGGCCTGGCTCGGCTTCCTCTTCCACCGCTCGCCGCGCTTTCCGGGCAGTGGACTCGGGGCGGTGTTCGGAATCGCGGGCGCCGCACTGATGGTGATCCCGCTCGCGTACCCGATCGTGAAACGAGTTCGCTTTTTCCGCGACCGAATTACGCCGCACATTTCGATGCAGACGCTCCTTCTCGTGCA
>JAYVXB010000224.1:0-6752 GCA_043785585.1 Deltaproteobacteria bacterium
CCGCGCCGCCGCCCTAGCGCTTCTTCGAGATGTCCGGCTTGAGCCGCGGGTTCGCCTCGGAGATCGCCGCGTACTGATCCGACGTCGTCCCCTTCGGAAGACCGAGGTAGTGAAGCGACTTGGCGCTCCCCGCGAGCGGATCGAAATCGGCGATAGCGGTGCGCTGCCCGTCGAACGAGCGCAGCTCGGTCAGGTTGGACAGCGGCGCGATCGTCGTCACCTTCGTCCCTGCGAGCGACAACCGATGCAAATCGAGCATGCCGGAAAGCGGGGCGACGTTGTTGATCGGACAATCGTCGAGCTTCAGGTTCTCCATCTCGGTCATGATCCGCAGCGCGGTGATCTCGCGCAGCTCTTTGCTCGCCGACAGATTGAGCGTCTTCATCCCCTTCATCCCGCCGAGGATGAACGCCGTCTTCAGCTCGGAGTGCGTCATGTCGAGGTGCTTGAGCCCCGTCAGCTTTTGCAGCGGCGAGAGATCCTTCGGCTTCAGCTGCGAGATGCCGAGCATCGTCAGCTTGGTGAGCGGCGCGATCGGGCCGATGTCGGTGACCTTCGTCATCGAGATGTCGAGCTTCGTCAGCTTGACGAGCGCCTTCACGAAATCGATCTTCTCGATCGCCGTCTTGGACAAGACGAGCTTCTCGAGCTCGACGAGCGTCGCGAGCGGCGACGCGTCGACGATCCCCTCGGCGTCCTCGGCGGAGAAATCGCGCAGCCCCTTGAGCTCGGCGAGCGGCGAGATGTCCGTGACGTTCTTGCACCCGTCGAGCGAGAGCTTGGTCACCCAAGGGATCATCGTGATCGTCTTGAGCTGCTCGGTGGACGTCGTGTCGCGAAAGTGGATTCGCTTGGACTTGTAGCCGGAGAGCTTCTCGAGCTCGGCCTTCGCTTCCTCTGTGATGATGCCGACGCGGCACACGTCGTTCTCGCACTCGACGTCGTCGTCGTTCGGCGGATCGCTCTTGCTCTTCGAGCTCGTGGCGCTGGCGCTCGGCGCGGCGCTCGGCACGGCGGCGGCGCTGGCGACGACGGACGCAGACGCGGCGGCGGCGTCATCGCCGGTCGCACCGCTCCCTTTGTTGCAGCCAACGGCGATGAGCGCGAGACAAACGAGGATGAGCGCGCAGCGCGCTCCACCAAATGGGCGAAATGACATGGGCGGCGCGATGGAAAGCGCGGAGCTTGGCGCCCGTCAAGCGATCCGCAAAGGATTTGCTACACTTCCTCGCCTTGACCGCCTTCGACCTGCTCCCCGGAACGATTTTCGGCGAAGACTTCAAGGTCATCTCCCCGCTGAGCAGGGGCGGAATGGGCGCGGTCTACGTCGTCGAGCAGGTGAGCACGCAGAAGCGCCGCGCGCTCAAGCTGATGCTCGCGGCACGCGCGGCCGATCCCGAGATGCGAAAACGCTTCGAACAGGAAGCGCGCGTCGGCGCGATGATCCCGAGCGAGCACGTCGTCGACGTCATCGCGGCGGGCATCGACGCGCGGACGCAGATCCCGTGGCTCGCGATGGAGCTGCTCGACGGCGAGGATCTCGAGGCGTTCATCGAGCGACGCGGCACCGTCACGCCGGGCGAGCTGCACGAGATCTACGCGCAGCTCTGTCATGCGCTGACCGCCGCGCACGCGATCCCGATCGTGCACCGCGACTTGAAGCCGGGAAACATCTTCCTCGCGCGACCGCGGCTCTCCGACGCGCGGCCGATCGTGAAGGTCCTCGACTTCGGCATCGCGAAGATCGTCGGCGCGGCGCCGAGCACGACCGCGGCGCTCGGCACGCCGCTGTGGATGGCGCCGGAGCAGTCCGAGCCGCGCACGCCGATCGCGCCGGCGGCGGACGTGTGGGCGCTCGGGCTCATCGCATTTCGACTTCTGACGGGGCGCCTCTACTGGGTGTCGGCGAACGATCCGGACAAGCCGGCGTTGTCCGTCGTGCGCGAGGTGCTCTTCGAGCAGTTGTCGTCGGCGTCCGATCGCGCGCGCGCGTTCGGCGTCGCGGACAAGATTCCTCCGGGGTTCGACGCTTGGTTCGATCGCTGCGTGACGCGCGATCTCGCCGCGCGGTATCCCGAGGCGGGCGCGGCGTGGCGCGCGCTGCAAGACGTGCTCGTCCCCGCTCGCGCATCGTTCGTCTCCAATCCGATGCTCGGCGACGTGCGCGCCTCGGGGGGCGACGCGGGGCGTCGTCATCAAGAGGGGCTCGCGTCGACGATGATGGCGACTCCGGCGCCGCTGACGTCGCCGACCCGAGGCACCGCGTCGGCGACCCTCGACGCGGTCGGGCAGACGCTCGCGCGCGAGCACGAAGGGACGCAGCGGGCGCAGGGGCAGAGCCGCGCTCTCATCGCCGTGCTCATCGCCGTGGTCGCCGTCGTCGCGATCGTAGCGGGCGCGTTCGTTCTCCTCCGCGATCCTGGACGGGCCGCGCCGTCGATCGCGTCGCAAGGATCGACGACGGCCCCGTCCGCGTCCGCGACGTCGACGCCCTCCGCGACGCCGAGCGCCGAGCCCGTCGCGTCGAACGCGCCGCCGCCGCCACCGGCTTCGGCGACCGCGTCGACCAAGTCGACCGCAGGCTCGCACTTCGTCGTGCCTCCGCGATCGAGCACCGGAAACAGGCCGCCCGACCCGACGTCGGCCCCGCCCCCACCTCCCCCGCCTCGGCCAACATCGAGCACGCCGTTTCTACTATGATGCCCGCATGACGATGCGTGCCCGGGCGCTGTCCGCGATCATTGCCGTTTCGTTTTGCGTCGCCATGCTCTCGTCGGCGCGTGTGTACGCGCAAGCGCCGCTCGCTCCGTCGGCGACGCCGGCGCCCTCTGCTCCCAGCGGTGACGACAAAGCGACGGAGCTCAAGAAGAAGGGCGACGCGCTCGTCGCGGACCTCAAGTACGCCGAGGCCATCGCCGCCTACGATGCGTCGTACGCCGCGACGCCGAACCCGGCGGTGCTCTTCAACAAGGCGCGCGCTCTTCAAGGGCTCGGGCAGTTTCCCGAGGCGCTCGCTGCGCTCCAGCGGTTCAAGAAGGAAGCCACCGCGGATCTCCTGGCGAAGGTGCCGGGGCTCGAGGCTTTCATCTCCGACATGCGCGCGCGCGTCACGCTCGTCACGATCAAGTGCAACACGAACGGTGCGCGCGTCCTCGTGCGCGACCGCGTGATCGGCTCGACGCCGTTCGCCGAACCGATCGGCATCAACGCCGGCGCGGCCGCCACCGTCGAAGTGTCGGCCGACGGCTTTTTCCCGGTCAAACGTCAGGTCGATCTCCCGAGCGGAGGAAACCTCGTGCTCGACTTCACGCTCATCGCGAAGGAGCGCGGCGGCGTCCTCACGGTGCGGAGCACGGTCACGGGCGCAAAGATCTTCGTCGACGGCACGGCGGTCGGCGTGTCGCCCGCCGAGGCGCCGCTCGATGCGGGGAGCCACGCCGTTCGCGTTCACCGCGACGGCTACGACGACGCGCAGACGACGGTCGTCATCGCCGCCGGCGAACGAAAAGACATCACCGTCGATCCGACGAGCTCTCCGGGCATCACGTCCAAGTGGTGGTTCTGGACGGGCGTGGGCGTGATCGTGGTCGGTGCCGTCGTCACGACGATCGCGCTCACGACCGAGAAGTCCGCCGGCAGCGGCGACTTCGCACCGGGCAAGGTATCGGGTCCGCTCGTTCGGTTCTGAGACGCTGCCTAGCGGACGAGCAACGCGCTCTTCGCGAGGAGATCGAGGCTCGCGCGCACCAGCAGCTCGACGTCGGCGGACGACGAGTCGCTGAGGATTCGTTCGCGCACTTCGCGCGTCAACGCGCCGCACGTCCTCGTTCCGTCGAGACGCGCGAGAACGAAACGGACCACCTCTTCGACGAGGCGCACCTCCTGGTGCCAAACGTTCGTGAGCGTACCGTCGTTCTGCGCTTGGATCCTCGCGACGGCGGACGCTTCGGGACGCTCCGAAACCGTCGTCGCCATGCGTGGCTCGTAGGCGTGCAGATCGAGACCGCCGATCGAGAGCCACAGATCGAAGAGCTCCGACCTCACCGCGTCGCTGACCCCGGAGCTGGCGTCTGCGTTCGGCGTCGCGCTACGAACGCGCCGACACAGCTCGTCGAACGCGAGCGATCGCGGCGCGACGCGCGAGAGCTCGTGCAGCGCGCGGCGCGCGACGGGATCGAAGACGTGCACGATCCCGTCGGGGCCTTCGATCCGGTCGGCGCCGCCCGCGGGATCCGGGGTGATCCGAAGACGGCTCGCGATTCTCGAGCTGTCGATGGCCCGCGGATCGAGGCGCATGGGCCAGCACCACGCGCGCTCGTCGCTCGTGTCGCTGCGGACGAACAGACTTCGCCGAAACGACGTGTGCTTCACGAAGTCGACGAGCTGCTGCGTGCCCGTGACATCGAGATCGCGCGCGCGCGCCTGCGCCTCGTCGTCGAGGAGCTCGACGGCCGTCGAAGTCGGTATCGCATCACCGAGGTAGCGAAGACCCGCATCGCCGGCCTCGCCGAGCACCGACGTCACGAGCTCGGGGTGGTGCTCCGCGGAGAGGTACTCGTGCACGAGGTACGCGCTCTCCGTTTCGCGCAGCCGATCTTCCACCTGCCCGAGCTGCTTCCGGTACGCGTCGAGCTCGGGCGACACGCGATCCTTCAGCCACGACAGCGAGTCGATCGACGTCGCGTTCGTGAAGCGAAGCCAATCGCGCGCCGCCATCCGGTCGTACCACCCCGGGAGCGTGTTGAAGCTGACGTACGCGACGCCGCCGGGGGCGAGGCAGCGCGCGGCGACGCGGAGGAGCGCGCGACGCGCGTCGATCGAAATCCACGAGTAGACGCCGTGACAGATGACGAAGTCGAACGCCGACGCGGCGAGATCCGCGTCTTCGAAGCTCGCGTCGTGGAAGACGACGTTCTTCAGACCGGCCGCTTCCGCCACGCGACGCGCCGCCTCGATCTGACGTCGCGAACGATCGACGCCGACGAGCGCCGCGTCCGGCAGTTGCTCCGCCATCGGGAGGAGATTCCCGCCGACGCCGCAACCGATTTCGAGGATGCGTGCGCGCTCGACCGCGGGCGGCGTCCATCCCGACATCTTCGCGACGACCGCGAGGCGACTCGGATGCGACTCGGCGTATGCGTGATCGGTGTACGGGACGTCGTCGTACGGATCGGTCGGTCGGTGCGGCACGTCGTCCTCGTCAGCGGTACGTCATCCCGAGCTCGTGAAAGAGGAACGCATAGACGTCGGTCTGTTCTTCGATCCGCGCCGCGAGCGGAGTGCCGATGCCGTGCCCGCTGTCGTCGCTCGTTCGCAAGAGGACGGGTCGCCCGGACGATGTCGCGGCTTGGAGTCGCGCCGCCATCTTCCGCGAATGGTACGGATCGACGCGCGGATCGTTCGCGCCGGTGAGCATCATCACCGCCGGATACGCCGTCTTGTCTTTGACGTGATGCAGCGGCGAGTACGCGAAGAGCGCGTCGAACTGCGCGCGGTCCTTCACCGTGCCGAACTCGGTGACGTTGAACGCGCCGTTCGGCGCGAGCTCGACGCGGAGCATGTCGTAGATGCCGACGAACGAGACGACCGCACGGAACGCCTCGGGATGTTGCGTGAGCTCCGCACCCATCAAGAGCCCGCCGTTCGACCCGCCGATGATCGCGAGACGCTCGCGCTTCGTGTGCCCGCGCTCGACGAGCATCGCCGCGCACGCGAAGAAATCGTCGAACACGTTCTGCTTCTTGGTGAGCTTGCCTTGCTCGTGCCACGGCTCGCCGAGCTCGCCGCCGCCGCGAATGTTCGCGAGCGCGTAGACGCCGCCTTGTTCGATCCACGCGCGCCTGGACGGTGCGAAGTGGGGCTCTTCGACGACGTTGTAGCCGCCGTATCCGTTCAAGAGGAGCGGCGCCGAGCCGTCGGTGGGCGTCCCCTTCTTTCGCACGATCGTGATCGGAACCTTCGTGCCGTCCTTCGACGTGCACGCGTCGCGGAGGACTTCGGTGTCCGAGAAATCGGCTTCGCTGGTCATGAAGAGCGCGCTCCGTTTCGGGGCCGCGCCGTCCGCCTTCACGCGGTACCACGCGGGCGGCGTGGTGAAGCTCTCGCTCCGAAAGAGAAGCTCGTCGCCGCCCAAGTGAAGGAGCTGCCCGACGGTCGACACCGGCAGCGTCGGGACGATCGTCGCCATCGCCTTCGCGTCGGGGCGTAGCGGAACGATGCGAAGCTGCGACGGCCCTCCGACGATGTCGGTCACGTAGAGCTTCGTCGCGGTCGCCTCGAAGTCTTGTACGACGACCTCGCTCTCCGCGACGACGACCTCGGCCTTCTCGAGCGACGGCGTGCGCGCCGACACGCGAAGCACCTTTCCGCGCGGCGCACCGGCGCGCGAGAGCAAGTAGAGCGACTCGTCGCGCCCGTGCTCGACGTGCACGACCTTGTCCTCGAAGCCCGCGAGCTTGGTCCATTTGCCCGCGGGGGATCGCACGAAGTGCTCGACGTCGCCGCCGTCGCCATTGGCGACCGACGCGACCAGGTAGCGCCCGTCGTCGCTCGCGCGGAGCGCGATCTCGGCGATGCGCGGAAGGTCTTTGCCGAGCTCGTAGCGATCGTCCTTCGTCGGCTTGCCGAGCTCGTGAAAGTACACCTGCTGGTAGAACTCCATGTCGGCCGGCGCGCGCTCGCCGTCGCGCGGGTAGCGCGTGTAGAAAAAGCCGCGCCCGTCGGCGCTCCACGCGACGCTCCCGCCGGCGGTC
>JAYVXB010000225.1:0-6724 GCA_043785585.1 Deltaproteobacteria bacterium
TACGCGCAGCAGATCATCACCAACACGATCCTCGCGTTCAAGAACACCCTCGACTGGATGATCGGCTACACCGATTTGCTCGCGGTCTCCGCGAAGATCATCCAAGAGCCGGCGCTCGTTTACGGCGACGTCTCCAAGTTCACCAAGGACTTGAAAGAGGGGATGACGAAGGAAGACGCCGAGAAGCAGGACAAGGACATGCGGCAGGCTCGCAAGTCGCAACAGTTCCGCATCACGTGGACGCTCATCCCGGGCATTCCGCTGCTCTTCGTCCTCTACGGGATTTTCCGCTGGCGCATGCGCATGAACGCGCGCGCCAACGTTTCGCTCGCTTGATCCGTTGATACGAGCGCCGTTCCTACAGGCGCCAAGGGTTCAAAATCATGTCTCGTGACCGGTTGATCATCATCGGTGTCGTGGTCCTCGCTGCGCTCGGCTACTTCGTTTACAAGCAGGCCGACAAAGACAAGAAGCTCGGCATGACGGGGCCCATCGCGGCGTCGTCGGCCGACTTCCCCGTCATCAGCTCGCCTGAAGACATCGACAGGCTCGTCCTCAAGGACGGCAAGAAGGACGAGATCGTCCTCGAGAAGAAAGACGACAAGTGGGTCCTCACGAAGCCCGTGAGCGCGCCCGCGAACCAGCAGTCCGTCAAAGAGATCGTCACCAACCTCGGCACGCTCAAGGTCAAAGAGCAGGTCGTGATGACGCTCGACGACGAGGTGAAGAAGGCGAAGAAGCTCGACGCCGATCAGGGCGTGCACGTGCAAGCGTTCAAAGGCGCCGAGAAGAAGACGGACATCACGGCCGGCACGACGGGCGCTCTCGGGCAGCTCATCACGGTCGCCGGCAAAGACGGCATCGTCTACGCGTCGAGCGGCTTCTCGTCGTACCTCTACACGAAAGAGCCGAAGGACTGGCGCGACAAGGAAGTCCTGAAGTTCGACGAAGCGAACGTCACCAGCATCGCGATCGAGAACAAGGTCGGCGACGCGGGCATGGCGACCTTCTCGTTCACCAAGGGCGAGAAAGAGTGGGGCGCGAGCTACAACGGCAAGCCGCTCGCACGCTTCGACGAGCAACGCGCGAAGGATCTCTTGAAGGAGATGCACGCCGTCAACGCGGAGGACTTCGGCGACGGCAAGCCGAGCTCGGACACGGGGCACGACACGCCCGACGGGACGATCACGATCTCGTTCAAGGACAACGCCCCGAAGATCGTCTTGAAGATCGGAAAGAGCGCGACCAACGGAACGTCGCGCTACGCGTTCAAAGACGGCACTCCGACGATCTTCGTCGTCGGCAAGCCGACCGCGGACTGGGTCCTGGCCGAGCTCGCGAAGTTTCAGCGGCCACTCGACGCGGGCGCGCCGGACGCGGGCAAGGACTCGGGCGGCGGTGCACCCAAGCCGATGCAGATGCCGCCGGGCTTCGAGATGCCGCCGGGAATGCCGCCGGGACATCCGTAAGCCATGGACCTCTTCGGGCATCTGAAGGCGTACGACTACGGCGAAGTCCACTTCAAGTTCGACAAGGCGACGGGCCTCAAGGCCATCATCGCGATTCATGACTCGCGGCTCGGGCCCGCGCTCGGCGGTTGCCGCTTCGTCCACTACGACACGGACGAAGCCGCGGTCATCGACGCGCTCCGGCTCGCGCGCGGGATGACGTACAAGGCGGCGCTCGCCGGCCTCGCGCACGGCGGCGGCAAGAGCGTCATCATCCACCCGCGCGCACGCTTCGATCGCGTCGCGCTCTTCCACGCCTTCGGGCGCTTCATCGAAGATCTTCGCGGGCACTACATCACCGCGGAAGACAGCGGCACGGGCCTCGAGGACATGGAGGTCATTCGCACCGTCACGAAGAACGTGACGGGCGTCGATCAAGCGCACGGGGGATCGGGCGATCCGTCGCCGTTCACCGCGCTCGGCGTTCGGCGCGGGATCGAAGCGTGCGTCAAGTTCAAGCTCGGCAAGGACTCGCTGAAGGGCGTCCACGTCGCGATTCAAGGCGTTGGGCACGTCGGGTATCACCTCTGCAAAGAGCTTCATGCGGCGGGCGCGAAGATCACCGTCGCCGATGTCGACGCGCTCAAGGCCGAGCGCGCGCAGCGTGAGCTCGGCGCGGCGGTCGTGTCGCTCGACGACATCTTCGGCGTCGCGTGCGACGTCTTCGCGCCGTGCGCGCTCGGATCGGCGCTCAACGATCAGACGATCTCGCGCCTCAAGGCGACGATCGTCGCGGGCGCGGCGAACAACCAGCTCGCCGAGGCGCGCAATGGGGACGATCTGCACGCGCGCGGGATTCTCTATGCGCCGGACTACGCGATCAACGCGGGCGGGCTCGTCAACGTCGCGCAAGAGGTGCTCGGCTACGACGAGGCCAAGAGCCGCGCGGCGACGCTGAAGATCTACGACACGATCTGGGACATCGCCGAGCGAAGCACGAAGCTCAAGGCGCCGACGTACCGCGTGGCCGACATCATGGTCGAGGAGAAGCTGGCGGCGGCGGCGGCGGCGAAGAAGTAGGCGCACTCGAACGCGACCTCAGCTCGCGCTCGATGACGTCGAGGGGCGCGTCGCCAAAGGCCATCCACGCGCGCGCGCGAACGAGCGCGTCGTTCGGCGAGGCGTCGAAGCTCGCGGTGGCGTAGAGGAGCGCGATCGCGTACCCGGCGGCGAGCGCGACGAGCGGGCGCGCGGCGGCGAGGTGCTTCATCGTGTCGGAGATTTCCTCGTCGACGCGAAAGGACAACGTCGCGACGCGCGCGCGCGACGGCGGCGGCGTGAGCGCCCACGACGCGACGACGAGCATGTCGTGCAGTGCAACGAGCGCGGGCTCGCGATCGGACTCTGCCGCCGCGACGCGCTCGACGAGCTGGAGGACGCCGCAGATCGCCTCACGCTCCGCCGAAGGCGCCGCGCCGCGGAGGGTCGATCCGACGACGTGGGGACAGTCGGTCACGGCGAAGAGCCAGGCGCGCGCCTTCTTGTCGAGCGCTGCGCGTGCTTGGGATGTCTCGTCGGTCGGCGGCTTCGCGATCGTGGACGCGACGTACGCCCGCGTCTTCTCGAGAACGGCGGCGAGCTGCGCCGGTGGCATCGTCACGCCGAGGTGCGTTCGCAAGCGCGCGACGAGGATCTCGTGCGGCGTTGCCATCAGGTCGGGACGCTCGTCGGAGTCGATCGCCTCGTGGAGCGACGTCATCGCCGCAACGCCCCGCGGAAACTGCATCGGCACGAGCAGCCGCTCGAGATCGAAGAGCGCGGGCTGGAGATCCGACGGCATCGTGCGAGGCTTTCCCGTCTTGAGCGACGCGCCAACCTCGAGGAGGCGGCGCGCGATCCACTCGTCGGTCTCGTGCCACGCGAACGCCGTCTCGCCAGGCGACCATGTCGCGACGACGCCGCTCACGAGATCGCCCGCCGCGGCATCGAGCGCCGCTTCTTCGTCGACGCGCGCGCGCTCTTCGACGATGAGCCTCGCGAGCAGCTCGCGCTCGAGGCGCGGTCGACCGATCGCGACGTCCGTCGCTGCATCCGGCAACGCCACCTTCCACGACGCGAGCTCCTTCTCCGCGGCCGCGAGCGTCCGCGCGCGCGCGCCGAACGCGAACACGTCGACCGACGAGCCGCGAAGCGCCGTCTTCCCGTCCTCGGCGAGCACCCCCTCGGTCTCGATGCGGTGCAGAGTCGCCTGAGTTGGCGTCACCTTGAAGCGATGCGCGAGCCGCGGATCCGACGCCGCCACGCGTTCGATGACTCGCGCTTCGAGCGCCGCGAAATCGACGAGCTGCTGCTTCTCGCGATCGACCGACTGCGCGGGCGCGACGTTCGTCGACGCCCCTGCGCAGCCCAACGGCGAGAGGAGAATGCACAGGAAGACGGGAAGACGGGAAGCGAGAGGGAGTTTTGTTTTTCCCAAACAAACTTCCCGTCTTCCCGTCTTCCTGTGAATTCTCATTTCTAGATCCCGATGGCTTTGACGATGAGGCGCTTGTCACGCTGCCCGTCGAACTCGGCATAGAACACTTGCTGCCACGGTCCGAGGTCGAGGTGCCCCTTCGTGATCGGGACGATGACCTCGTGGTGCACGAGCATCGACTTCAAATGCGCGTCGCCGTTGTCCTCGCCGGTCCGGTGATGTTTGTACTCCGCACGGAACGGCGCGATCTTTTCGAGCCACTCCCAGATGTCTTGGTGGAGGCCGCTCTCGTCGTCGTTCACGAACACCGCGGCGGTGATGTGCATCGCGCTGACGAGCATGAAGCCGTCGGTGATGCCGCTCTTGCCGAGGATCGTCTCGAGCGTCGGCGTGAGGTGGACCAGCTCGCGCTTCTTCTTCGTATGAAACGTGAGGTACTCGGTATGGGCGCGCATCGACGATGCGAGGGTACACCCCTGGACCCTCGTCGAGCCATGACACGACGGTCGGGGGGAGGCACATGGCTGCTAGCCCTCGACCGCTGCCGCATCGCGGAAATCGCGGACGCGCGCGTTGGTATCGACCTTGCGATACGCGACTGCGGAGGCAATCGCCATGGCATCGATGCTGAGCAAGGGGGGACTCTTCACGCTCCTGATCGCGGTCGGGTGCGGCGGGAGCACCGTGACGGTCGACGGCGACGGTGGGAACGGCGGCGACGGCGGGAGCGGGAGCGACGGCGGCTCGGGGAGCGACGGCGGCTCCGGGAGCGACGGCGGGAGCAACGGCGACAGCGGCGGTGTGAGCCCCGCATGTCCGCCGAGCGCGCCGACCGGTGGAAGCTGCCCGATCAACGGCGCCGTCTGCGAGTACGGAAACGATCCGAACGAGGCATGCAACACGATCGTCCTCTGCTCGAATGGGCAGTGGAGCTTCCCGCCGCGCGGCGGGTGCCCGCCTCCGGGCGGAATCTGCCCTGCGACGTACGCGAGCGTTCCGACGGGGATGAAGTGCGCACCCGAATTCGAAACGTGCGCGTACCCTCAGGGGACGTGCGAGTGCACCCGCAACGGCCCGGGGCCGACGCGGCTCGAGCCCGCGTGGGCCTGCACGCCGACGCCGCAGGGTTGTCCGTCGCCGCGCCCGCGCATCGGGAGCGCGTGCACGCAGCCGGGCGAGTCGTGCAACTACGGCGCGTGCAGCGGCGGCGTCGCACTCGGCTGCAAGAACGGCTATTGGCAGGTCGAGAACGTGCCGTGTCCACTCTGACGTAGCGACGTCGACGTCGTCGCTATTCGCCGCAACGTCCCATCATCTGTTTGCGACCGAGCACGAGCACGCAGCTCTTCAGCACGTCCATCGAGACGACGCCGTCGCGCGGGCACACGGGATCGGCGACGCCCGGAATGAGATCGATGTCGGCGGTGATCGCAAAGTCGCCGACCTTGACGTTCGTGCCGCGCACGAGGCGCGTGCGCACGAGGCCGGACGCCGCGTACATCTGCTCTTGGCTCGGGACGCTGCGCGGCGCGAGGCGCTGACCGACCTTCGCCGTCGTCAGGAGATCCGTGCGGTGCGCGCCGGTGTCGAGGAGGAGCTCGACGTTGTTTCCGTCGATGGTCGCCGGGATGACGAACGCGAGCCCCTTGATCGCGCTCCCCGTGTCCTCGCAGATGCGACCGCCGGTCGGCACGAGGGCCTTGCCGCGCCCGTCGATCGCACGGATCGCGTCATCGAACGGCGCGGTGCTCATCGTCTTCGCGACCATGTCCATCACGACCGCCTCGCCCTCCGCGCCGAGCCACTGCGGCGAGATGAACGCGCCAATGCCGAGCTTTTCGATCGGATCCGGCACGTCGGTCACGAGCATCGGTCCGTCGTCGAGCGCGCCCCACGACTCGATGACGACGCTCGGGTGCTCGACGCTGTACGTCGTCACGGCGCGCCCCGTGTGATCCGTCCCGACGTCGCCGAGCGGCTTCATCGTCAGCTTCGCCTTCTTCGCGAGCCACCGCGCGATGACGTGCGAGTTGGCGCCCGTGTCGACGAGCATCCACGCCGACTCACCGCCGATCGTCCCGTAGACGAGCGGCAGCGGAAAGAAGCGACCCTTCAGCTCGAACTTCAGAACGGCCATTCGCGGCGGGCGACCCGGCGCCTTCACCGCGACCACGGGCGCCGACGACGCCGCAGGGAACGCCGAGCTCCGCGACTGAAACGACTCGCGCGACGACGGCGCGCCTGCAACGGACGGGACGCCACGCCCACGCGGCGTGACGGCAGCTCCGCCGCACGCCGCGAATGCAAATCCCACCGCGAGCGTCGAAACGACGCCCGCGATCTTCGTCTCCGTCAGCCGCACCACCACATCGTAGCGCGCGCGGCCCCGTGAATCACGACGCACGCGCTCCCGAAGGTCGCGCAGGCGTGGAAGATCAGTGTGTGTCCTTGTAGATCTTCTGAACGCTCGCGAGGAGCTTGAGCGCCTCGTCGCGCGGCCGCTGGAACGCGTTGCGCCCCATGATCGAGCCGAACCCGCCGCCCGCGGCGATCTCTTTGACCTCGGCGAGGACGTCGTCGGTCCCCTTGGCTTCGCCGCCGCTGAAGATGACGATGCGCTTTCCATTGAATGCGCTCTGCACGCAATGCCGGACGCGCTCGGTCAGCGTCTTGGTCGGGATCGACATCTTCTCGAAGACCTTCTTCGCCTCGGCCTGCTCGATGAAATCCTTCGGCGGCTTGATCTTGATGACGTGCGCGCCGAGCTGCGCGCTGATCTGCGCGGCGTACGCGCAGACGT
>JAYVXB010000226.1:0-6721 GCA_043785585.1 Deltaproteobacteria bacterium
GCATTTCCCTCGACGGATTGCCCGCGCTCCCCGCGCCGGTGTTCCAGCTGACGACCCTCGAGCAGTTGGACCTGCGCGGCTCCGCGATTCGCACCCTCGACGGCATCGGCAACCTCACGGCGCTGACACGTCTGGAGCTCGCGCTATGGACTCTCGAATCGCTTCCTCGAGAGATCGGTCGACTGAAACGGCTCGAGTACCTGTCGCTACGAGGGTCGCAGCTCGCGCGCTTGCCGGACGAGATCGGCGAGCTCTCGTCGCTCGTCGATCTCTTCGCCGAGGAGAACCGCCTCGAGGCGATCCCCGCGTCGATCGAGCGCATCGCGTCCCTCGAACGCCTGCTCCTCGGGGGCAATCAGCTGCGCTCGGTGTCGGCGAATCTGGCGTTGCTCCCGAAGCTCCGCAAGCTCGATCTGAGACACAACGCCGGCCTCGGCGTGGTCCCCGCGGAGCTCACGCGAAAGCCCGATCTCGAGCTGGAGATCGAGCCGGAGAAGCTACCGCCCGCCGCGCAAGCCGACGTGCGCGCGGCGTCGAAGGCCGCGTTCGCCGAGCTCGATGCGCGGGCCAAGGCTCGCGAGATCAACGCGGGCACCTTCGTCCTCGAGCCCGGAGAGAACGGGCCCACCGATTCGAAAGTGGGCGGCATGCCGTGGCTCGCGCCGAACGAAGCGTGGCCGCGGTGCGGGCTCTGCGAGGCGCCGATGTCCTTCTTCCTGCAGCTCGATTTCGGCCCGTATCCGGGCTACCGCGAGCACATTCTTCTTCAGGTGTTCTCGTGCGAATCGCGCCCGTCGGTTCGACGACTGCATGCGCTCGCGACCTCCGGCGACGCGCGGCTTCACGAGGTCTACCGCGACAACGTGCGCAACGTGACGTCGAGGATGAGCGCCGAGGAAGCGGAGCGTCTCGCGCACGACATTCGATCGGGTGTTCCGCAAACGCCGGGGCACCGTCAATTCCTCGATTCGCGAGGGCTGACGACCAGCGTCTGGTTCCTGTTCGACTACGACTGCCACGATCTCATACAGAACGGCGACAACAGCCCAGACCGCCTCGTGCGCATCGTCGATGCGGTTCCCGGTTCCGTCCAGCTCAGAGCGGACACCCTGGAGACGGCGAAGCAGAGCATCGCATCCGGGCCGACGCCGCAGCGGATCAAGCGCATCGATTGGAAGGTCGATCGCCCGACCATGCATGATCTCGGAAAGGACGGTTGGGAGCTCGTAGAGGCGCTCACCGCCGAAGAGAGCGACGTCGTGCGAAGGTGGACGCGCGCGTCGGACAAGGTCGGCGGCTGGCCGCGATGGTTGCAGGATCAAGGATGGCAGCCGTGCCCAGTCTGCCGGAAGCCGACGAGCGAGCTCGTCCTCGCGCTCGAAGGCGCGGAGGACGATCTCTTTCCGTGGCCCGACCAGATCCTCTACGTCACGCGCTGCCCGGACCATCCGCGCGCGCTCGTCTGGGCGAGGCAGGGCGGTTGATCGCGTGTGGGTACCGCTCGGGCAGACCGAAGAGCGGAAACACGGCCGGCGTCATGAAGTGATCGATGGTCGCGATCTTCCCGTCGCGCGCGCCGATCACGCTGATCGCGCGGAGGAGCAGCGGCTCGCCCGGCCGCGACCGATAGAAGCCGAGCGCGCTCTGTCCGTTCGCGCGCGTTCGCACCGCGCGCATCACCAGGTGGTCGGGTCCGACCAGCATCCGCCGGAAGAACGTCTCGTTGGCGGCGCGCCCCTCGAACCACGCGGGCGAAGGCGGCATCGCGGTGCGCACGTCGTCGTGGAAGAGCGCGACCAGCGCGTCGATGTTCACCTCTTCGAACGCGCGCACGTACCGCTCGAGCAACGCTTCGTCCACGGGCTTCGCCGTCTCGGCGAACGCCGCGGAGCCGCGACCGCCGAGCTTCTCGTCGACCGCCGCGCGCGCGCGATGAAGCGCGCTGTTCACCGCGCCGACGCCGACGCCGAGCGCCGTCGCCGCCTCTTCCGCCGACATCCCCACGACGTCGCGCAAGAGCAACGTCGCGCGTTGCACCGGCGACAGGATCTGGAGCGCCGCGACGAACGCGAGCGCGACGCTCTCCTTCAACGTGTACCTCGCCGCCGGATCCGCGCCGCCGGCGGCGTCGAGCCACGTGTCCGGCATCGGCTCGAGCCAGAGCGGCTCGTCGATCGCCGCGGCCGGCGGCATCGTGGGATCGGCCTTCGGAAACGCGTCGGTGGCGAGCACGCGCTTCGGTCGACGCTTCAATTCGTCGAGGCACACGTTGGTCGCGATGCGATAGAGCCACGGCTTCAGCAGCTCGGGATCGTGCAAGCTGTCCTTGGCGCGCCACGCGCGGACGAGCGCCTCTTGCACGACGTCGTCACCGTCGTGCGACGAGCCGAGCATGCGGTAGCAATGGACCCGCAGCGCGCCGCGGAGCGGCTCCACCGCCGCCAAGAACGATCCGTCAGGTGTATCTTGCATGCGAGTCTCCGATGCTACGTCGAGGGCGAGGCGCGCGCGCGAAACGCCGAACCCTAGCGCACGGATGCATGCGCGTCCGACAGCGCGCGCTTCATGCTGCTCCGTTCGAGCATCCGCCCGAGCCAGGCGTTCACGCGCGGATGCTTCGTGACGTCGAGCCCGCACGACGACGCGATGCTGTAGTGCGACGCGAGCGCGAAGTCGGCGATCGACAATCGACCGGCGACGTACTCGCGATTCGCGAGCGATGCGTCGAGGACGGCGGTGAGCTTGCCGAACTCGGCGGTCCCGATGTCGATGGCCGCTTGGTCGGGCTCGCCCTGCCCCGTCAGCTTCTTCACGATGCGCTCGAACGCCACCTTGCTCGTCGCCGGCGCCAGGTGCGCGAGCTGCCACGCGAGCCAGCGATCCATGTCCGCCTGCTCGCGCGCGCCCGCCGGCACGAGCGAATGCGCGCCGGGCGAACGCTCGGCCTTCGTCGCGAGGTAGCGAACGATCGCGGTCGACTCCCAGAGCACGAAGTCGCCGTCTTCGAGCACCGGCACGCGCCCGTTCGGGTTCTTCGCCAAGAACGAGGGCGCGCGCTGCTCGCCATTCAGCAGATCGACGGGGGCGAGCTCGAGCTCGATGCCGAGCTCGTACGCGACGGCGCGCACCTTGCGCGAGTTCGGCGAGAAGGGAAAATCGTAGAGCTTCATGGCGGGTCTCCAGGGTCTCGGGAGGCGAGAGCGCCTCTTCTCTCTTCAAGACTTCCGCCGCCGGCGAAACTGTTCGCGCCGTGAGCATTGCGATGTCGTTTCTTCGCAACCTGGTCGACGAGGCGTCGATGAAGGCAGGGGAAAGCAACACCTCACTCCGGAGCCGTCATGAAGATCGCATTTCGTTGTCTCCCCATCGCCCTCGCCGCCCTGTTCGCGACGCCGATCGCGCGCGCCGAGGGCGCCGCGGAAATCAAACCGACGGAGCAGCCACCCACCTCGCAACGGGACGCGCCGAAGCGAGGCGGTCTCTTCACGCTTCGCAGCGGCGTCCTCGTGCCGGCCGGCAACTTCGCCGACGGCTTGCCCGTCAGCGATTTCGGCCCCGGCGAATCGTTTACTGCCACGCTCGGTGTCTTCGTCACGCCGACGATCGGAATCCTCGCCGGCGCGCGCGGGAGCTTCGGTCACCGCGGCTTCGCCGACTGCAAGGACGCGCGGTCCTCGAGCAGCAAGTGCGGCGGCATCACGCTCCAAGTCCCCCTCCTCCTCGAATTCGCGCCGACGGGACGGACGCGCGGCTTCTTCGCAGACGCGGGCGTCGGGCTGCTCACGACCTACAGCGCGTACGCCGAGGCGTACGACGTACTCGGCGTCGTCGCCGATCGAGCTCAAGCTCGGCGCCGGCTACCGCTGGGAAGCGACGTTCCTCTCGAGCCAGAAGCATCCGGGCTGGGGCTTCGAGCTCTATGCGAACGCGGACCTCGGGCGGTTCTCGAGCATGAAGCTGCACTCGGTGGACGTCTCCGTGGACGCCGACATCGCGCCGGAGAAAAGGGCGCTGCACGCGACCTTCGATCTCGGGTTCGCGGTCTACTGGGGATTGTGAGCGCGCTTCGACGGGTCGTCCGGCAACGCTAGCCGCGGGCCGCGCGTCCATGGTAGGCCCGCCGCATGAAAAGCCGTATCAAGCTCAATTTCGCCTCGACTCACGTGTGCCTCCTCTCGCTCGCGCTCGCCGCATGCGGTGGAGAGACGCCCGGCCCCGCGCCGATGCCGACGCCGTCCGTGACGGCGACCGCGCCGACCGTCGCCGAGACGCCGTCGGCCACGCCGCCCGTCGACACGACGCCGCCGCCGCCCGCGAAGCCGCCGCTCGCCGAGCTCCAGAAGAAGGCGATCCTCGGTACGATCGCCGCGTTCAACGCGCACGACGCGAAGAAGCTCGCCGCGTTCTACACCGCCGACTGCACGATGATGTCGCCGACGGCCGAGGGGATGAAGACCGAGACCGGGCGCGACGCGATCGAGAAGTCGCACACCAAGCTCTTCACCGACGTCCCCGACGTCGCGACCGGCCTCGTGCGCGTCCTCATCAAGGGCGACCAGGCGGCGTACGAGTGGATCGCGGCCGGGACGAACACCGGCGGCGACAAGCCGACGGGCAAGAAGGCCGGCTTCCGCGCGGCGTCGATCGCGTGGTTCGACGCGGACGGCAACATCAAGGCCGAGCACACGTACATCGACGGCGTGACGATCGCGACGCAGCTCGGGAAAATGCCCGGCAAGCCGCGCGCGATCCCGACGGTGCCGACGGGCGATGCGCAGTGGATCACGGCGACGCCGGCCGACGACGCGCTCGCGGACAAGGCGAAGGCGATGTGGCCGACCTCGTGGCCCAAGCACGACAAGAAGGCGTACGACGCCAGCATCACCGACGACTTCGTCCACGAAGAGATCGCGACGATGGACTTCGCGGGTCGCAAAGCCGCGCTCGCCGAGTTCGATATGTACGACAAGGCCGTGCCGGACATGAAGATCTCGATCGACAACGCCTGGGCCGCCGGCGGGATCGTCGTCATGGAGTTCAGTTTCGGTGGGACGCAGAAGGGCGCGTTCGGTCCGGTCAAGGCGACGGGGAAGCCGTTCACGATCCACGGCATCGACTTCGACGCGATGACCGGCGACAAGATGAGCAAGGCGACGACGTACTCGAGCGGCATGGAGCTCTTCGCGCAGCTCGGCCTCCTCCCGAAGAAGAAGTAAGGCGACGTTGCCCCGCCCCTCCTCCGCGCCTGTCCTCGCGATCGCGATCGTCGCGGCCGCGTCTTCGTGTGGTGGAGGGGCCGCGCCGTTGGTCGGAAAAGACCAGCTCGCGAAGCAGGCGAACATCCGCGCGAGCTGCGACGCCGCCGAGCGCGGTCATGACGATCCGTTCACCGTCGAGTGGGACGCGACCGACGTCGCGAGCTTCGAGGCGCAAGCGCAGCGCGACACGGTGTTCGTCAGCTACCACGGGTGCGATCTTCACGTGCTCTCGGCGTGCGCGGATCCAAAGCTCCCCGGCAACCTCGGCGCGTACGGCGCGCCCGCGTTCACGAGCGGCGGCGAGCGCTCGCTCGAGATCCAAAACGAAGGCGAGCTCTACACGAACCTCCCGCTCGGCGCGGCGAAGCTCGGCGCGCGCGTGTCGGGCGGCGAGTCGCTGCGCCTCAGGTACTTCGTCGCCGGCGTCGCCTCGACGAGCCGCAACGCGATCTACCGCGACGACGTCGCGAAGCTCGGCGGCTGCAACGGCGCGACGCACTTCGTCCTTGCGTACAACATCGGCGCGTTCGTCGTCGAGACGATGCAGCGGCGCGGCGCGAGCGGCGGAGTCGAGGCCGGAGGCGTCGGCGCGGGCGGGTCGACGTCGAGCTCCGAGAAGGGGCTCGGCGCAGGCGGCCGCATCGAGACGTGCAGCACCGCCGCCAAGGAACAGTGCCGCGTCCCGATCCGCTTGCACCTGCGCCGCATCGCCGACGGCGCGGCGCCCGCGTCGACGACGACGGTCGATCCCGCGTCGCAAGCACCGCCGTCGTCGCTCGAAGAGTTCGCCGCGTGGGCGAACCGGATCGAGATCGTCGAAGGCGAAGCGCGAAAGAAGCTCGCGGCCGGCGACCCGAAGGCGTGCCTCGCCTCGCTCGACGTCGATCTCGGATTCAAGTCGCACCAAGGCGTGCGCCTCCAGACGCAAGCGTCGATGGCGATGATCTACGAAGGGCAGTTCTTGCAGTTGAAGGCCGAGTGCCAAGCACGCGCCGGCGACTGCGCGACCGCGATCGCGACGATGAAGGACGCGATCCGTCTCGACGCGATGGGGAACGACATCCAGATGCCCGGCCGCGGATTCAAAGAGGACGCCGAGAAGCAGATCGCGTCGGGCAGCGCCGAACAACGCCTGAAGCCTGCGTGCCCGCCGAAGAAGTAGTGGACCGCCAAGACGCGAAGACGCCAAGGAGGGAAAGCTTGGCGTCTTCGCGCCTTGGCGGTCCAACTCCTTTCAACGGGCGTAGAGCATGACGTCGTAGCTGCTCTCGCTCCATTCGTTCCCGGTGCTTGCGACGTCGATCGTGACGAGGCCTTTCACGCAGTCGGCGTTCGCGAGATCGATCCATCGCTCGTCTTGGGCGAAGCGTCGGTGCCAATTGCGTCGCGGCTCGAAGTACGCGCCGCGGACGCGGCCGGCGACGGAGACGGTCGCGCGCTGCGGGGCGGTGTCGGCGTCGTAG
>JAYVXB010000227.1:0-6698 GCA_043785585.1 Deltaproteobacteria bacterium
GCCTGCGACGACGACGCCGGTGGGGGTGGGGTATTGATGCGGGCGAGGGCGCTGGTTGTGTTGGGGTGGTTGCCGGTCGCGGCGTGTTCGAAGTGCAGCTCGACTTCGACTTCGACTTCGACTTCGAGCACGACCTCGAGCGCGAGTGCGAGTGCGAGCGCGAGTGCGAGTGCGAGTGCGAGTGCGAGTGCGAGTGCGAGTGCGAGTGCGGGCGAGCCGGCGAGCGTGAGGCCTGGAGAGTCGATCGGAGCCGTGAAGCTCGGCATGACGAAGGCGGAGCTCGTCGGCGCGATCGGTGCGCCGGAGTCGTCGTCGGCCCACGACGCCACGCACGAATACGTGCATTATGCAGGGGGCGGCCTTCAAGTCTCGATTGAAGCCGGAAAGGTGAAGGGCATCTTCGCCTTCTCCGGAATCGCCGGCGGCTACGAGAAGGCGACCAAGCGCTTCGACGCGCGCGCGCCCAAAGGCGTCACGCTCGACGCGACGTACGATCAAGTCGTCGCGTCGCTCGGCAAGCCCGACAAAGAAGGGGAGCTCACCCACGCGCCGATCCCGTCGAAGTGGATCGCGTACGCGGGGATGAGCTTCGAGTTCGTGAAGGCGAGTGGGAAGATGATCTCGATCAGCGTGCAGTCGGCGCCGCTGCCGCCGAAGACGAAGTGACGCGCGCGCTCGCCGCTTCGCCTTCGAGCCTCGCGATCACGTCGTCGAACCATCGACCGACCGTCCGCGGGAACGGCCACATCCATCCATAGTCGCCGCCGACGTAGCGTCGCAGGATCTCGCCGCGGAGCGCGCGCGCTTCGTCCATGCCGTACACCTCGGCGGTCGCGCGGATCGTCTCCTCGTACGCCTCCCACTCGATCCGCGCGCGCCCCCACGCGAGCCCGAGCGGCAGAATCGGCACTAGGTAGACGAACGCCATCGCCACGTCGCCCATACGCTTGCGCTGGCGAAGGTGCACCCGCTCGTGACGCAAGAGGACGTAGCGGTCCGCGTCGGTCATCCGATCCCACGAGTCGGGGACGTACAATCGCCCGAACATCGCGGTGTGGTAGCGCGTTTGGTAGGCGCGTTGGCCGCCGAATGTGAGGACCGCGAGCGCCACGTGAATGACGCGCTGGAGTCCGCTGTCGCGCTTGTAGGCAATCTCGAACCGCGGAAACTCCGCGCGGATCTCGTCGAGGAAAGCGTCGTGGAGGGCCACTTGTTGCACCATTGAGACGGAAATTTCCAGGGTCCGCAGCGTAAGCTTTCACGCGCGAGGTCCCCATGCAATCGAGCCGTGTCTTTCTTCTCCTTGGAATCGTAGCCATCTCCGCCATCACAGTCGCCGCGTGCGGCGGAACGAACAACGGATCGGGCTTCTGCAATCCCGACGATCCGTCGTGCAACGCTGGCGACGACGGCGGCGGCGGCGGCGAAGGGGGCGGCGACGACAGCGGGATCATCCGCCTCGACAGCGGCGGCGAAGGCGGCGGATGCGCCACGCACTGCTCGGCCGATCTCCACTACGTGCTCGACTGCAAAGACGCCGTCATCAAGATGTGCCCGAGCGATCAAGGGTGCGGTGCCGGCGGCGCGTGCGTCGCCGCGTGCGACAGCGCGAAGGCGAACAAGAGCACGGTCGGTTGCGACTACTACAGCGTCGATCCCGGGACCGACGGCGAAGCGAACGGCTCGTGCTTCGCGGCGTACATCGCCAACACGTGGACGAGCGACGTCACGCTCGGCGTCGAATACAACGGCATGACGCTCAACGTGGCGGACTTCGCGCGCATCCCGTCGGGGCAGGGCGCGGCGATCACCTACGCGCCGTTGCCGGGCGGAAAGCTCCCGCCTGGGCAGCTCGCGATTCTGTTTCTCGCGGACGCGCAGCTCGGCGTGCCGCTGCCGACGCACTGCCCCGCGGGCGTCACCGCAGGGTTTACGGCGAGCGAAGCTTCGAGCGAGCAGACCGGGATCATCCACGGATTTCACATCACGAGCTCGGCGCCCGTCGTCGCGTACGACATCTTTCCGTACGGCGGATCGTCCAGCTACATCTCGAGCGCGACGCTCCTCGTGCCGACGACCGCGTGGGACACGAACTACATCGCGGTCGACGCGTTCGCGAAGAGCCAAGCCGCCGGCCCGACGGCGCAGCCGTTCATCGAGATCACCGCGGCCGAGGACAACACCAACGTCACGATCAGCCCGACCTCGGCGATCGTCGGCGGCACCGGCGTCGCGCCGACTGGGCTCGGCGTCCCTCACACGTACGCGCTGATGCGCGGGCAGGTGCTTCAGTTGAAGCAGGACGCATCGCTCACGGGGAGCCCGATTCAGTCCGACAAGCCGATTGGCGTGTGGGGCGGCAACTCGTGCATGAACATCGATGTCGGCGACACCGCGTGCGACTCCGGACATCAGCAGATCTTCCCGGTGAAGGCGCTCGGCAACGAGTACGTCGCGGTCCGCTACCGAAACCGAATGGCGAACAACGAAGAGTCGCCGCCGTGGCGCCTCGTCGGCGCGGTCGACGGGACGACGCTGTCGTACGATCCGGCGCCGCCGGCCGGCGCGCCCAGCACGCTCAAGAGCGGGCAGCTCGTGATGTTCTATGCGCCCGGTCCGTTCACCGTGAAGAGCCAAGACGCGCAGCATCCATTTTACATGTCCGGTCACATGGGCGGCGAAGACTTCCACGGTACGAGCCACGGGACCGGCGATCCCGAATACGTCAATGTCGTGCCGCCACAACAGTACCTCGCGTCGTATGTCTTCATGACCGATCCGACGATGGCGAATACGAATCTCGTCCTCACGCGTGGCAAGGCGAAGGACGGATCGTTCAAGGACGTGACGCTCGATTGCATGGGCAAGGTGACTGGGTGGGCGCCGGTCGGGAGCGCGGGGCTCTACCAGATGACGCGCGTGGATCTGGTCGTTGGCGGGCAGCCGAATGGCACGTGCAACAATGGTAGGCACGAGATCCACAGCGACTCGGCGTTTGGGCTCACGGTGTGGGGTTGGGATAGCTACGTGAGCTACGCGTATCCGTCGGGCGCGAGCGTGCAGCCGATCAATACCGTCGTCGTGCCGCCGACGCCTCGGTAGGGGAGCGTAGGCGGCCAGGCGCTGCCCCGTGGACGGACCGCGGTCCTCGTGGACCGCGCGCGCACCATCGGTGACGCGGCACGGGCGACACCTGTCAGCGTGCGTGACGTCCGCGCGGTCCACCGCGTCCCGTTTTCCGCGGCGCGGTGGACCCGACGCGCGAAGCCACGTCGTGCACGAGCTCGGGTCGAGCGTGGCGCGCGCCGTGCTCTGGAACGACGCGATGAGGAACCGCGCCGTGGTGGCGATGTCGTCTTTGGTCGCGGCGTGCACGCTGGCAGAGCCGGGCGCGCCGCTCGGCGGTCCCGCAGCTCCTGCGGCCCCGCGCGTTTCCGTGGACGGCGATCCGCCCGCGCTGCTCACGCAACGCGGTGACTCCGCACGAAGCGGTGCGAATGCGTTCGAGCGCACGCTCTCCGTGTCGACCGTCACGCCATCGACCTTCGGCAAGCTCTTCACGCGCGCGATCGACGGCGACGTCTATGCGCAGCCGCTCTACGTCGCCGGCGTCGTCTTCGCGGATCGAACGCGCAACGTCCTCGTCGTCGCGACGGAGAACGACTCCGTGTACGCGTTCGACGCCGACGATCCATCCTCCGATGCGCCGCTTTGGAAGGTGACAATCGGCCAAGCGACCCCCGTCCCGAATCCTTGGTTCGCCGTCCCTACCGATTTCGACGCTTGCCGAACGGCGACGTTCAACCAGCGCTCGAGCGGGATCACCTCGACGCCGGTCATCGATCCGACGACGTCGACGATCTACGTCGTCGGGCTCGTGCAGGATCCCGTCGCGACGACGACGTACGCGGACTGCGTCGACGTCGATCCCGAATCGGACTACCGCTGCCTCACCTCGGCATGCGATGGGCCGGTCTTCCGCGTCGAGCTCCACGCGTTGGATCTCGTGACGGGCGCAGAGCGATCAGGGAGCCCGGCCGTCGTCGGCGGGAGCGTGCCGGGCAACGGAGATGCGAGCGAGAACGGCGTGGTCACGTTCGATCCGCGAATCCATCTCCAGCGGCCAGGGCTGCTCCTCAGCAGCGGGCGCGTCTACATCGGCTTCGGATCGTACGGCGACATCGGCCCGTACCACGGATGGATCTTCGCGTACGACGCGGCGACGCTCGCGCGCGCGGCCGTCTTCAACGTCACGCCCGATGGCAGCGCCGGATCCGTATGGCAATCGGGCGTCGGGCTCGCCGCCGACGAGGATGGCTACGTCTACGCGGTCACGAGCAACGGCACGTTCGACGCGGACCGCGGCGGCCGCGACTATGGCGACTCCGTCATCAAGCTCGATCGCGATCTCAACGTCGTCGATTGGTTCACGCCCTACCTCGCGAACCTGAACGGCACCGACTACCTCTCCGTCTGGGACGCCGATCTCGGATCGGGCGGAGTCTTGCTCGTGGCCGGCACGCGCAAGGTCGCGGTCGCTGGCAAGACGGGCGTCCTCTATCTCCTCGATCGCGACCATCTCGGGCACCTCGAGCCACCGACCGGCGCTGGACGCAACGTCGAGCGGTTCGTCGCGTGGGATCCGACGCACTCGTGCGACGGCGCCGGCACCCCCGCCGGCAGCGGCGTGTACGGCGCACCGGTGCTTTGGAACGGGCCCGCGGGACCGCAGCTCTTCGTGTGGGGCGTGCACGATGTCGCGAAGTCGTTCGCTCTCGTCGACGGCGCGGTGCGCGCGGGCGCTACGTGCTTCTGTCCCGGCAACGACACCTTCCCCGACGATCCATCGTGCGGTGTCGTCTGGTCGCGCGGCGATGCGGTCGCGATCGGTGACGTGCCGGGCGCGATGTACACGGTTTCGTCCAACGGCATCGCGCCGGGCACCGGAATTCTCTGGGCGGCGCGCGCGGCGGAAGACGTGCCCACGTCGTCGAGGATCGGCGCGGGGAAGCTCGAGGCGTACGCGGCGGAGGACCTGACGAAGAAGCTGTGGGACAGCGCAGCGATCCTCGGCGACGCTCTCGGGCTCTTCGCGAAGTTCACGCCGCCCGTCGTCGCGAACGGCAAGGTCTACGTCGCCACGATGTCGGGGACGATCGTCGTCTACGGCCTCGTCGACAGAGCGAGCGCGGTCACGGGAAACTGAGCCGGAGGCGGAGATCGTTCGTGCGCGTCGCGCATGGCGAGGTCGTTACCTCATCGGCCCACAGGCATTCGAGAAGCACACTTTGCCCAACGCACATCCGCCGCAATCGAGCATTCCGCCGCAGCCGTCGGCGGCGCTCCCGCACGCGGCGCCCCTTGCGTCGCACGTCGTCTTCATGCAGCCGCACTGATTCACGACGCCGCCGGCGCCGCAGCTCTCGGGGGCGGTGCACGCGCCGCAGTCGAGGAGGCCTCCGCATCCGTCCGCCGCGCTTCCGCACCTCGCGCCGATGCGCGCGCACGTCGTCGGCGTGCAGTGCTCGCCCTCTTCGCTGCAGTTCGCAGGTCCGGTTCCGAGACACACCTTTCCGCCACCACGTCCGCGCCCGCCGTTGCACGTCCCGCAGTCGAGCGTCCCGCCGCATCCGTCGATCATCGTTCCGCAGTGCGCGTCGATCGCCGCGCACGTCACCGGGACGCATCCGCACTTGTTCGTGCCGCCGACACCGCACGACGTCGGCGGCGTGCACGCGCCGCACTCGAGGGTCTTCCCGCAGCCGTTCGAGACCGCTCCGCACGCAGCGCCGATCTCCTTGCACGAATACGCCGTGCAGCCGCACTGGTTCAGCGCGCCGCCGCCACCGCACGTGTCGGGGCTCGCGCAGCCGCCGCAGTCAATCACGCGGCTGCAGCCGTCGGAGATCTTGCCGCACGCGACGCCGAGCTCGCCGCACGTCTTCGGTGTGCACGGCGCGCGGCCGCAGCGGTTCGCTCCGGCGCCGCCGCAGATTTCGCCGGTAGGGCAGGTGCCGCACGCGAGGACGCCGTCGCAGCCGTCGAGCGTCTCGCCGCACTCCGCGTGGAGCGCGGTGCACGTCGACGGAGTGCACCCGCACTTGTTCGCGCCGCCGACTCCGCATGTCTCGGGGAGCGAGCAGTGACCGCAGGCGAGCGTGTTGCCGCATCCGTCATCGGCAGCGCCGCACGTCGCGCCGAGATCGGCGCACGAGCGGCAACCCGACTCGACGCTCGCGTCCAGGCCGGACACGTCGACTCCGAGGCCGAGGTCGGTGCGGCTGCAGCTCGAGACGGTCAGCGCCATGGGCGCGACGAGGAGGGCGCAAAGGAGGAGACGACTCGGGGAGCTCATGGCGCTGGCTACACGTACTCCGCTCGCCGGATGAATCTCCTTCATCGCGACGCGTCGATTCGCGTGAAGGCGTTTCGTGCGGCGGGCGGATAGACTGAGCGACGCCATCATGCGCTCCCCGTTTCCTCCCCGAGCCATCCCGTCGTGCCTCCTCGGCGCGATGTTCGCCGCGCTCGCGCTCGCGCCGAACGCCGCGTTCGCGCAGTCCACGTGCGTGGTGACGCTGCGTTCGCCCGACGGCGCGAATGGATGGGCGAGCGCGGTCGAGCGGATCGAGCGCGCGGTCGGCAACCTGAGCGACGGCGCTGGCGACTGCCGGGAGATCGACGTCGTCGTCGACGCC
>JAYVXB010000228.1:0-6693 GCA_043785585.1 Deltaproteobacteria bacterium
TTTCGCGAGATGGTCGAGACGTTGTCCGAGGTGACGCTGTCGCGCGAAGCGGATCGCTCCGAGCCGACGCTCGGGCGCACCGTGCGCGTCTACACGATCTACGGGCGCGAGCCGATCTTCGCCGACGAGGACGACGTCGTGATCGGCGATCTCGCGGGCATGCGCCCGAGCGACACGATCGGTACCCCACTCCCGCCGCCGATGCCGATGTACGGCGAGCCGGATCCGATTCACACGCCCTGAGGGCGAGCGAGGATCGCGTCGATCGTTTCGCGCAAGTAGCGCGCGGCGAGGGCGACGGTCTTCACCGATCCGCCGGGGCGGCTCTCGAGCGGCGGTGCGACCTCCATGACGTCGCCCGCGATGATGCCGATGTCGCGTCCGAGGCGGCGAATCAGCTCGACGACGAAATCGGGCGTGAGTCCGTTCGGCTCGGGTGTGCCGGTCGCGTCGGCCCACGAGTCGTCGGTGCCGTCGATGTCGTTCGAGAAGTAGATCCCTTTCACGCCGGTGTTCTTCAAGTGCTCGACGATCGCGTCGAGCGCCTGCGCGGGGCGGTCGCGGCACTCGTCGGCCCAGAACTGGCGGACGCCGAGCGTCGTCTCCCAGTGCTCGCGCGGGAAGCGCGTCGCGCGGATGCCGACCTGCACCATGCGACCGCCGCGCCCGACGAGATTGTTCGCGTGGAACGACCACGTCGCGAAGCAGTAGCGAACGCCGAGGCGCTCCTCGAGCAAGTCGGTGTGCGCGTCGGGCTGCACGATGCCCCACGGCTCGCTCCGCGCGCGACGAACGCGAGAGAGCGCCGCGGCGACGGGCCAGGCGGTCGAGTGATCGCCGCCGATCACGACGGGCGCGACGTTCGGGTTCAGCGCGAAGACGAGATCGAGCGCGCGCTCTTCGATCGACAACGGCGACACGGGCAGCGTCGCAACGACGTCGGCCGGCGTCGTCGGGTAGAGCGCGCGCCGGCTCGCGGCCTTCTGCGCGTCGGAGAGCATGTCGTCGTGCAAGAGCTGCGGGACGACGAAGACGTCGCCGATGTCGATCACGCCCGCCGCCGCCGATCGCGTGGGCCAGTCGGGATCCTCCGCGAGGATCGCCGTGCGGATCGCCGCGGGAGCCAGATTCGCTCCGCGACGGAAGCCCGCGCCGACGTCCGACGGCACGCCGAGGATCACCACGCGCGCGGTCGCGATCTTCGCGAGCGTCGCGGTCCACTTTGCGCGCACGTCGTCGGCGGTGCTCGCGCCGTAGAGGCGCTGCTGCAGCGCCTCTTGCTCGGCGCGCCCGGTCGACACGAGGTGAATGCCGCCGCCCGCCGGACGCAGGAGGAGCTCGAGCTCGTCGAGGGGAGTCATGCCGATCACGCTGGCTCGGAGATCATCGTCGTGTCGATCGCGCGCGTTCGATGCGCGTCGTCGCGATGCGGAACCGGCACCCAGTCGTCGAAGCCGAGCCCCTTCGCTCTTCGCTTCGCGATGTACCGCTTGGCGTCGGAGTGAAATTCCTCGAAGAGGGTCAGCCCCTCGAAGCCGGGGAGCTTCGACATCGTCTCGTCCATCTTGCGAAAGCGCGCGAGACCTTCGGCGTCGCCGAAGAGCCAGTCGTCGATGAAGTACGCATGCTGCGGCGAGTGGATGCCGAACCCGACCGGCTTCCACCACGCCTTCAGCAGCATGCGCGCGAACCTGTTCGCCGCCTTGGGGCGGAGATGCCGATGCGCTTGGTTGTAGTAAAACGCGAAGTGGCGTCGCTCGTCCTTCGCGATGCTCTCGCACAGCTCTTTCAAGAACGGGTGATGGCTGCGCTCGCCGAGGAGCTCGTAGGTGTTGATCGTCGCGAGCTCTTGGATCGCGCCCCACACCATGTGCACGGCGACCAGGTGATCGGTCGACATCGAGCAGACCTTGAGGAACAGCCCCTCCAGCAGCTCGCGCACGCCGCCGATCGCCGACGCTTTGCGCACCTGCGTGCGATCGTCGGCGTCGAGCACGACGCCGCGCTCGGAGAGAAAGCGCCTGAACATGCGCGAGTGGCGCTCTTCTTCGTAGAGCCACACCGCGAGGAACGCCGAGATCTCGGGGACGTACGCCGTGCGCGAGTTCAACAGATCGCGCACGTAGAAGAGCGTCTGCGCCTCGACGCGCGAGATGAACACCATGGCCTGCTCGAAGTCCGGCGGCAGATCGTGCGCGCGCGCGCGGCTCCAGTCGTAGCTGTCGAGCGAAAGAGTGCGCGACGCGTCGAGGTATCTATCGAGCGGATAGGCGTCTTCTCTCCCCATGTCTGAAGGTATAACGCAGCTCGTGGTCCTTCGGATCGGTCTAAGGCTCGCGGTTGGGCTCGCTGCGATCTGCGTCGGAGCGTGCGCGCCGGCGCCGGTGCGACGCAGCGAGCCGAGCGCGCCGTCACCGTCCGCGAGCGTCGTCACGGACGCGGGTGGGTCGCGCGCTGCGATGGTCGACGTCGATGCCGAGGTCGCGATCGCGTCGAGAGAGTGGCTCGATCAGATGATCGAGGTGTCGCCGGAGCAAGCGAGCTCGCTCGGACTGCATGCCCGCGACGCCGAGCTCGACGATCGAACGACGGAGGGATTCGCGCGCAACTTGGCACGCGAGGAAGCGCTCCTCGACACGCTTCGCAAGCGCTTCGCCGCGCGTCCGCCGTCGTCGCGCGTCGCGAAGAGCGATCTCGCGCTGCTCCTCGGTGCTCTCGCCGTCGACGTCCGAAGGAAGCGCGAGACGCGCCCGCTCGAACGCCAACCCGACTCGTACGTCGCGCCGCTCAACGCGCTCTTCCTGATGGCCGCGCGCGACTACGCGCCCGCCGCCGAGCGCGCGAAGAACGCTCTCGGGCGGATCGAACGCGCGCTGCCGCAGCTCGTCGCCGCACGCACGCAGCTCGGGAAGCCGCCGCGCATCTGGACGCAGATCGGCATCGACCGCGCGAAAGGCGCCGCGTCGTTCTTCGACGAGCAGCGCGCGTTCCTCGAGGGCGCGCTCCCCGCGGAGAAGGCGCGCATCGCGACGGTGCTCGCGGCGGCGAAGAAGGCGCACGCGGACTACGCGACGTTCCTGGAGAAGGAGATCCTCCCGCGCTCGACGGGCGACTTCGCGGCCGGCGCGGATTACTTCGGCTTCCTCTTGCGCGAGGAGTTCTTCCTCGATGCGAGCGCCGATCAGCTCATGGATCTCGGCAAGACGCTCGTCGCGCGGACGATCGCGCAGATGAACGACGTCGCGAAGCGGATCGATCCGAAGGCGAAGGACTGGGTCGCGGTCGCCGCGCGCATCAAGGCGAAGCACCCGACGGCGGCGGATCTGTTGCCGACGTACCGGCGCGAGGTCGAGCGCGCGCGGAAGTTCCTCGTCGATCGCGACGCCGTCCCGTTTCCGGAGGGGGACGATTTGCAGATCGTCGAGACGCCGTCGTTCGAGCGGAGCACGCTCACGGCCGCGTACGAGCCGCCGCCGGCGTTCGACGCCGGTACGCGCGGCCTCTTCTTCGTCACGCCGGTCGATCTCGCGCTGCCGAAAGCGAAGCAAGAGGAGATGCTACGCGAGCACGATCTCGCCGACGTCGTCGACACCGTCGTGCACGAGGCGTATCCGGGTCACCATCTCCAGCACTCCTTCGCGCGTCGCCATCCGTCGCTCGTGCGCAAGGCGACGGGTGCCAGCATCTTCGCGGAAGGCTGGGGGCTCTACTCGGAAGAGATGATGGCGGAGCTCGGCTTTTACACGGACGACGAGCGGCTGATGCAGCTCGAGTGGACGCTCGTGCGCGCGGCGCGCGTCGTGATCGACGTGGGCTTGCACACGAAGGGGATGAGCTTCGACGACGCGGTGAAGATGCTGACCGAGACGGTGCACCTCGAGCGGCCGCTCGCGACGAGCGAAGTGAAGCGGTACACGCAGGACCCGACGCAGCCGCTGTCGTACTTGGTCGGGCGCGAGATGCTCTTTCGGATTCGTGAGCGGTACAAAGCGCGCGCGGGGGCGGCGTATTCGCTGAAGGAGTTTCACCGCGAGATCCTGTCGCACGGGACGACGCCACCGGGGCTCGTCGAGGCGGAGATGTTCGGGGAGTGAGCGAGGTCGCGGTCGTCGCCGCCACGTGGTAAACGCGGCGCATGCGTTTCTCCCGTGCGCTCATCCCGACCGTCAAAGAGGCCCCCGCCGACGCCGCGAACGTCAGCCACGTGCTCCTCACACGCGGAGGCTTCATCCGCCGCGTCGGGGCCGGGATGTACGATTTCCTTCCGCTCGGCCTCCGCGTCCTGCGCAAAGTCGAGGCCATCGTCCGGCAGGAGATCGACCGCGCGGGCGGTCTCGAGATCCTCATGCCGGCGCTGCTCCCCGCGGAGTACTTCAAGGAGACGGGCCGCTACGATCTCTACGGTCCGACGCTCTTCCGCGTCACCGATCGCAAAGGCGGCGACTACCACCTCGGGCCGACGCACGAAGAGATCGTCACCGACATCGCGCGGCGCGAAATCCGATCGTGGCGCGACATGCCGAAGACGCTCTACCAAGTGCAGGTGAAGTTCCGCGACGAGCCGCGGCCGCGCGGCGGCCTCTTGCGCTGCCGCGAGTTCATCATGAAGGATGCGTACTCGTTCGACGTCGACGAGGCGGGCGCCGCGAAGAGCTACGAGTCGATGCGCGTCGCGTACCGGCGCATCTTCGATCGCATGGCGCTGTCGTACCGCATGGTCGCCGCGGATCCCGGCGCGATCGGCGGATCGACGAGCGCGGAGTTCCAGGTGCTCGTCGACTCCGGCGAAGACGCGATCGTCGCGTGCCCGAAGTGCGACTACGCGGCGAACGTCGAGGCCGCGAAGGTCATGCCGATCGATGCGCCGGACGAAGCGCCCGCGGCGCTCGAGAAGGTGCACACGCCGAAGCACGGAACGATCGACGAGGTGACGAAGTTCCTCGGCGTCACGCGCGAGCGCATGCTGAAGAGCCTCCTCTATGTGGCCGCCGGCAACGTCGTCATGGTCGTCGTCCGCGGAGACCACGACGTCAACGAAGTGCTGCTCGCGCGCGCGCTCGGCGTCGACGAAGTCTTCATGGCCAGCGAGGCCGACGTGAAGAAGGCGACGGGCGCCGACGTCGGGTTCGCGGGACCGGTCGGCTTCAAGGGGAAGCTCGTCGTCGATCGCACCGCGGCCGGCGTGAAGAACGGCGTCACCGGCGCCAACGAGACCGACCATCACCTGAAGAACGTCGTCCGCGGCCGCGACTTCGACGGCGACGTCGTCGACGTGCGCCTCGCCGCGACCGGCGACACGTGCCCCAATTGCAAAGAGGGGAAGCTCGGCTCGTACAAGGGGATCGAAGCGGGCCACATCTTCATCCTCGGGACGAAGTACTCCGCGGCGATGAACGCGACGTTCCTCGACGAGGCGCAGCAGAAGAAGCCGCTCGTCATGGGCTGCTACGGCATCGGCGTCTCGCGCCTCGTCGCGACGGCGATCGAGCAGCACCACGACGCAGACGGAATGCGCTGGCCGATGAGCCTCGCGCCGTACCACGTGCACCTCGTCACGATCGGCAAGGACGACGTCGTCAACGCCGCGGCGCAAAAGCTCTACGACGCGCTCTGGGAGAAGGGGATCGAGGTCCTCTGGGACGATCGCGACGAGCGCCCGGGCTCGAAGTTCAAGGACGCGGACCTCATCGGGCTGCCGGTGCGCGTGACGGTGGGCGGCAAGGGGCTCGCGGCGGGGAACATCGAGATCAAGCCGAGGACGGAGTCGGATCCGAAGAAGGCAGAGCTCGTTCCTGTGGCGGACGCGGTCGCGCGGATCGCGCAGCTGGTGCTCGGGGCGGAGTAGATCGTCGTCGGGACGAGGTCGGGGGAGCCGTCGGGCTCTACGGAGGAGGGCCGGACCTGTTCGTAGTAGCTCGCGGGCTACACCGACGAGGTCGGGACCTGCTCGTAGTAGCTCGCGGGCTACATCGACGAGGTGGGGACCTCGTCGGAGTCGTCGGCGGGCTACACCGAGGAGGTCTGGACGTGCTCGGAGCCGCTCGGAGGGTGTAGAGACGCCGGACCCGCATGTTCGCGCTATCTTCCGCCCATGCGTTTCACCTCGCTGCGCTTCCTCGCGGCTCTCTCCCTCGCCCCGCTCGCCACGTTCGTCGCCTGCCACTCGTCGTCGACGAGCGGTCCGGCCGTGTCGACCTCGCCGTTCCCTGGCGATGTCGCGATCACCTCGACGCAGCCGCTCGCGAACATGTCGGGCCCCGTCGACGTCGTCCGCGACAAGACCGGGATGGTCCACATCTACGCGTCGAACGCGAACGATCTGATGCGCGTCGAGGGCTACCAGGTCGCGCACGATCGCACCGTGCAGCTCGAGCTGATTCGCCGCGTCGCCGAAGGGCGCATGGCGGAGCTCCTCGGCGACACGCAGCCGTCGCTCATCGATCGCGACATCGCGATGCGCCACGTTGGTCTCGGCCGCGTCGCGAAGGCGACGTACGACGCGCTCCCGATGGACAGCGAGCTCCGCGGATGGCTCGATGCGTTCGCCGACGGCATCACGCAGTTCAACGCGCGCATTCGCACGGGCGACGAGCAACTCCCCAAGTCGGTCATCGGTCTGTCGCAGGCCGCGTTCACCGCTTGGGAAGGGTGGGAGCCGCTCGCGATCGGGAGGCTGCAGTCGCAGCAGCTCTC
>JAYVXB010000229.1:0-6656 GCA_043785585.1 Deltaproteobacteria bacterium
GACGTCGTGCTTCATGTCGAGGAGATCACGGTTGGTCGCGCCGACGAGACGCACGTCCGCGCGTCGCGCGATCGCGTCGCCGAGGCGGTGGTATTCGCCGGCGTCGAGCACACGGAGCAGGCGCGCCTGCATCGCGTGCGAGAGCTCGCCGATCTCGTCGAGGTAGAGCGTGGTGCCGTTCGCTTCGCCGATGAGGCCGGGCCGTTCGGGCATGCCGGGGTTCGGGTAGTTCCTCAGGTTGCCGAAGAGCTCGGCGTCGATGAGCTCCGTCGGAAACGTCGCCGCGTTGCGCGAGACGCACGCGCGGGCCGCGCGTCGGGACAGCGCGTGGATCGCCTGCGCCGCGAGCTCCTTGCCGGTGCCGCTCTCGCCGTGGACGAGCACGTGGCGCGACGACTTCGCCGCGAGCGCGATCTGTGCGCGGAGCTTCCAGGCCGCGAGCGACTCGCCGAGGATCCCGTGCGCGTCGATCTCGCCGAACGCGAACGACGACGGGTAGTCGATGACCGGGAGCGCGCGGGGGCGCGTCGTATAACTCTCCGCCGCGAACACGCGGCGGCTCCGTTGAAGCATCTTGGCGAGTGGCGCCGAGCCGTCCGAGGACGACTCTCCGCCGCGAACACGCGGCGGCTCCGTTGAAGCGCGATCGAGATGACGTGACGCCCGTCCTCCGCCTTCTTCTCTCCGCCGCGAACACGCGGCGGCTCCGTTGAAGCTCGTTCCTGGGAACGCTTTGTTGCATTGGGACGTCGCTCTCCGCCGCGAACACGCGGCGGCTTCATCGCGGCGCCGCACTGCGGGCAGACGCGCTTGTCGGCGGGGACCTCGTTCTTGATGACGACGCGCTCGAGATGCGCGGGGAGCGCGGCGCGGCCGGGATGGTTGCTGCGATCCTTCGAGCGCGGCCCGCGCTTGGCCTTCGGCGCGAGTGCGCCGAAGAGCGCGAGCACGAGCTGGCGCTCGAGCCGCTCGCGCGTTTCCGACGGCGGGCGGCTTCTCTTCAAGTAGGCGAGCTTCGCGACGAGCTCCGTGTTCGCGTCGCGCAGCCTCTCCGCCGCTAACACGCGGCGGCTTCCTTGAAGCATGGGGCCGTCGGCCGTTGCGACGGCTCTTCAAATCTCTGCTCGCCAACCGACGCGAACCGGCGCTGCTAACGCGGGATCTCGCGCGTCAAGTCCAAAGAGAAAGGCGTTCCTCGGTGCTCGCCTGCGAAGCGGACGCGTCGACCCTGGACTTCGAACTTCCCTTCGAGGGGTGGCGACGCGCCGTCGCCGAACGAGAGGCTCAGGCTGCGCGCCGCGTCGTCGACGCGCGTCTCGAACCTCACGCGCTCCTTACCGATGCGTACGAGGCCGAAGTCACCTTTTTCGAAGTAGATCGTCTGCCACGGGCCAGGCGATTCGGGCAGCAAGTCGTCGAGGCCAACGCGTTGATCGACGCGCCACGCACCCTCGAGGCGATCGAGGACGAAGACGCGGTACCGAAGCGCGTCGCGCAGCGTGCTCGCCGTGGGTAGACCGATGACGAGCATGGCCGCGAGGATGCGGAGCGCGAGCCTCCGATGGTTTGGCGCATCGCCCGAGACGGGGAAGAGCGACGCCCAGAGACGCGGGCCGTCGCGCGCGATCAACGCGATGGTCATCATCAAGTACACGCTCGACAAGAGCTTGACCGGCACGTCGTAGAAGAAATTCACAAGGACGACGTCGGTGATCACGGGCGCGAGGACGCATGCGCCGAGCAGCGTCGTTCGGGGGAAGCAGAGCAGCACACCCGACGCGATCTCCAGCACGCCGCCGATGGCTTGGTAGCCGTACGAGCGCCCGAAGAAGGTCCACGCGAGCACCTTCGGATCCATGTCGACCGCGCGGAGGTCGAGCTTCCAGTACTGCGGGTAGAACTGCATGCCGAAGATCTTTGGCATGCCGTAGCGCACCATCTCGTACGCGAGGACCAGGCGCACCACGAGCCAGGCCGATCTTCGCGCGCGCTCGACGTGTTCTTCCGTGAGCGCCCGGCGCGCGACCACGAGCCCCGCAATGATGCCGGCGGCAGTACCCGCGCCGAGGACGGCGATGTTCTGCAGGTTGTCGTGCGGGACGTCGAACGCATCGATGACGCCGCCGACCATGGCGACGCCGGCCAACGCGAAGGCTGCGGTAGACTTCGGCTGCGATGCGATGGCGGGCGTTCCACCCATGACGCTGAGCATCTTAGTTGTGTCAGTGGCAGGCGGTCGCGATTGCGTTCGACGGCGGGTCAGGCTCCCCCGTCAGCGCAACCACCCAATCTCCCGCGCGGTCACCGGTCCGACGCCGAGCTCTCCGAGGCTCTCCGGCACGCGCTCGTCGTGCAAAGCGAACGGTCGATTGCGCGCCATGATCTCGACGAACGGTTGCGGGAACATCGGCACGCGCTGCGGCTCCGCGAGACCATCGGGAATCATCGTGTGGCCAGACGCGTCGTACTTGTCGGTCGCGCCCAGCGTGTGAAAGAGCTCGTGCGCGACGACGAGGAGCGCGAAGTCCGCGGACGTCGCGTCGAGCTCGACCTGCACCGTTCCGATGCGGCCGTCTTGCTCGCTGAAGCCCTCGACCATCTGACGGAGCTCGCTCGCAGGCGGTCGCACCACCACGTAGATCCGCACGTCGAACGCGCTCGCGTCGACGCCGGCCTCGGTATCCACGGCGCTCGCGTAGCGCGACGACGCCCAACTGTGCTTTGCGAGATCGACGAGGCCATCGCTCGCCGGGGTCGGCGGAGGCGCGGACACGTCGACGGGGCCGAAGAAGGTGAACGAGAACGGCTTCGGCGCGCCCGAGCGATGTCGCTTCATCTCGTCGGCAAGTCGCGCGTCGAGCGCCGCACCGCGCGCGCGAAGCGTGGAGATCGCGGCGTTGTCCGTCGGCGCCGTGCGGAGGACGACGACCGCGATTTCGAGCGTGTGGTCCCAGTCATTGCGCGCGCGGCGACTATGGATGTCGCGCCACCCCCAGAGGAGAACGCCGACGAGAATCGCGAGCAGGACGGCGACGCGGATGCGGAAGAACTTGCGCGAGCGATCGGTCACGCGCTGATCGTACAGCGGCCGACGGAAACGTCTCTCCTCGACGCGAGCGTCAACGTCGACGCCGCCTATAGTCGCGCTAAACACGTGAGGAGCTAAGATCCGTTGGCAATGCGACCCCGACGCGCGCCCACGCTCCTGGCGCTCGCGACCGCCGTCGGCGCGTGCGGAGCGGCCGTACCACCGAGCGCACCGGCACCAACCCTCCCCTCCCCCCTCTGCTCATCTGTCGCCGCAGCGCCGACGACCATCGCCGCGGCGCCAAGCGCAACGTCCAGCGCGAGCGCCACGCCGCCCGATCCCGATGCCACGCGCACCATCGTGCTCGGGCCCGTCACGCTCCAAGTGACGATCTCGAAGACCGCCCAGCTCTTCTACATCATCGATCAGATGTCCGAGTGGTCCTCGTGGTGCCACCCTCAATACAAACGCTGGGTGGACGCGCGGTCCGCGCTTGGCAATCCCGAACGCGCGCTCCTCGCCGAGCACAAGAAGCTCCGCGCGAGCGGATGGGGCGCTCTCGATCGCGCGTTCTACACCGAGCTCGATCTCGAGAGCGCGCTCTCCCGCGCGAAGCGGGAGCAAATTCTCTCTGCCGCCGCCGTCGCAACGGAGCGCGAAGTGCTCACGCATTTCGATCCGATCCTCGCGCCCCTCCTCGACGAGCAGCGCGCCGTGGTGCTCGCGTTTCGCGACGACATCGAATCCGACGCGCCTCGACTGGGAAGGATCGTCACCGACCTCGCGGCGTTCGCCGAAGCGTACGTGACCGACAGCGTGCCGCTCTTTCTCATCCCGAACACCACCGCGCGCGGCGGCGGCGGCGGTTACAACGGCGGGTATATGGAAGTGGAGGCAGGTTCGGGCGCGAAGCCGACGGTCGTCCACGAAGTCTTTCATCTCGTCCTCAGCCACAAGCGATCGGAGATCCTGGCCGCGGCGACCGCATGTGGCAGCGGGCTCACGGAGGAGGCGATTCACGAGGGGATCGCGTACGCACTCTCGCCCGGAATCGTCCACGACTCGGGACCTGGGCGCGATCCGCTGGCCGAGAAGGTCGGCGAAGATCGAAAGCGAGGCGCGCCCGCCAAGGACGGCTACGTGAGAAACAACCGCTTCGGCCTCACGCTGCGGCCGCTCGTCGAGAGCGCGCTGGTGCGAAAGACGAAGCTCGCGGGGTTTCTCACGAACGCATGCACGACGTGGAAGGCGCTGCAGGCGGAGAAGTGGCCGTGAACACACGAAAGGGTGCTCGCTCGGCTCTCCCCATTGTGCCGTCGAGCTCGGTCGCATCAAGCCCGCAGCCGCCGGCTTCGCCGACGGTGCCTCGCTTCGCTCGGCAGGCTTGACGCGACCTCCGCTCGACGGCGTCGGCGGGTCGCCTCTCGCGAATCGGCGCGGGAGACGAAACGCGGAGAGACACAGATGCTTCGAATCTACAACGTGGTCCTCGATGTTCTGCAACGGCTCAAGCCGGTGGTGGCGAAGATTGCAGAGCACGATGCGGATCTCGCGCGGCAGCTCCGGCGCGCGGCGACGAGCGTGTTGCTCAATGTCGCGGAGGGCGGCGGTTGTCGCGGCGGGACGCGGCGGCAGCGGTACCACGATGCGCTCGGGTCTGCGCGCGAGAGCGCCGCGTGTCTCGATGCGGCGGATGCGCTCGGGTACTGCGCGGTGGATGCGGGGCTTCGGGATCAGCTCGAGAGGATCTCGGCAACGCTGCACAACGTGGTGCGGTGAGGCGAGCGCGGCGGGCGGGCCGCGTGCTCGTCCGCCGTCGCGCCCGCGACTGCTCGCGGACGCGGACGGGAACGGAGACGCGGACGGAGACGGATACGCGTGACGCGAACGGACACGCGGACGCGGACGCGGACGGACACGCGCCCCCGTTCCCGTGCGCGCCGCGTGCCCGCACCTCACGCATTCGCGTGAAGGATCTTCGCGCGGCGAACGGAGTGACTACGGCCCGCCATGCTCGCCGACTCGCGTCCTTCGATCGCGCCGCCGGCGGCGTCTCGCATCCTGGCGCGAATCAACGCGCAGTCGCCGAGCTTCACGAGTAGCCTCAGCCTCTTCACGAAATGGCTCGTCGGTCGTCAGCCGGTGGTGGGTGGCCTCGGGATCGGCATCGCGGGTGCGCTGCAGTGATCGCGCGCCGGGCTCTCGCGAGCGTCACGCTCACCCTCGTCGTCGCATCGTGTGCGAGCGCCGGCGGATCGACGCGAGCGCAACGCGCGTCCCACGACGACTCCACGCTGCGCGTCGAGCTCCTCACCGCATTCGATCTCCCGCGCGAAGATCCTCGAAGCAGCGAGCTCTCCGGCATCACATGGGACGACGCGAACCGGCGACTCTACGCCATCTCGGACAGTCGACCGCTCATCGTGCCGCTCGTTCCGGACGCCGAGTACCGCACGTGGACCATGGGAGATCCCATCTCGGTGACGGTGCCTGCGGGATGGGACGGCGAAGGGATCGCGCTCACGCCTCGTGGGTTCTACGTGTCGAGCGAGCTCGGCCCCCACGTCTATGAGCTCGATCGCTCCGGCGCGATGATCGCGGAGGTGCCGATCCCCGCCAGCTTCGGGCGCGCTCTGCACAACCGATCGCTCGAATCGCTCTCGCTGACACCCGATGGCGCGTTTCTGTTCACCGCGAACGAGACCGCGCTCGAAGGCGACGGTCCTCAGCCGACGGCGTCCGCCGGGACGATGGTGCGAATCTTCCGCCGCGAGCTCGCGACGAGCCAGGACGCCGAGTTCGCGTACCGGACCGATCCCGTCTTCGCGCCCGGTACCGGCGGAGAGATGGGCGTCGCGGAAGTCTGCGCGCTGTCGAAGAGCGAGGTCCTCGTCTTGGAGCGTTCGTACGTACGCGGCGTAGGGAACGCCGTTCGACTCTATCGAGCGCGACTCGAGGGCCCGAACGTGCTCGGCACCGGCAACATCGCCGACGCGCGACCCGTCGCGAAATCCCTCGTCGTCGACTTCGCATCCATGCCCGCGGCGCGCATCGGCTCCGCGACCCACCTCCCGAACTACGAAGGCCTCGCGCTCGGCCCCACCAGGCCCGGCGGCGATCGGCTGCTCTTCGTCATCAGCGACGACAACGGCCTGAGCGAGCTCGTGACGCGAATCCTCGTGTTGTCGCTACGCCGAGCACCGTCCCATACGCACTGAACGTAAAACAGCCACTCGATCGGGACCGCGCGCGCAGCGGCGGCGGGAGGACCCGCCCCGCATCGCAAGTCGCCGGCGCAAAGCGCCGAGTCGACCCTGCGGGAGGACCCGCCGCCGCGAGCACGTGGTCCCGAGCGAGTGGCGATCGCCCCCGATCGCTGAACAGCCGCGTCAGTGCGCGTCGCTCTTCGTCGCCGGCGGCACGATGAACGGCACGACGTGCTCCTTCGCCTCGAAGCTCTGCCTGTAGTTCGAAGCCTGCGCCTGCGACGGAAACGGCCCGATGCGGACGCGGAACCAAGTCCCCCGCCCCGGCACGTGCGCCTCGATCACGTACGCCTTGTGCCCGCGCGCCCGCAGTTGATCCGCGAAGTGCTGCGCCTCGGTCTGCGTCCGGAACGAGCTCACCT
>JAYVXB010000230.1:0-6652 GCA_043785585.1 Deltaproteobacteria bacterium
CGAAAAATCGACCCATCGCCCGCGGCCCATACCGCATCCAAGCGGTCGCGGACATGACCGGCGCGCCTGCGGCGACGCTGCGCGCCTGGGAGCGGCGCTACGGCATTCCGCGGCCGGCACGCACCGCGTCGGCGTACCGCCTCTACGACGAGCGCGACGTCGAGCTCGTGCGGACGATGATGCGTCTATGCGCCGAAGGGTTGTCGGCCTCCGACGCCGCGGTCGCAGCGCAGCGCATGGAGCCTGGCTTCGCGCAGCACGCGGCGATCGACGGAGACGGCCAGGACCCCTTCGCGGCCGCGGTCGAGCGTGCGATCGCGACCATCGAAGAGCTCGACGCCGATGCGCTCGACCGCGAGCTCGGACGCGCGGCGATGCTCGGATCGGCACAAGAGGTGTACGAGCGCGTGACCAGTCCGCTGCTCGTTCGCGTCGGTGAACGGTGGCACGCGGGCACGCTGTCCGTCGCGCACGAGCACTTCGCGACCGAGCGCATCGTCGGCGCTCTTCGCATGCAGCTTCGCATGGTCCAAGCGCGAGCCGGCGCGCCGCACGTCCTCCTCGGCGCGTTCGCCGACGAGGAGCACGTCGCCGGTCTTCTCGGTGCAGCGCTCGCGTTCGCAGGCTTTGGCTACCGAGTGACCGTTCTCGGCGCGCGCACGCCTCCCGATGCGATCCGCGACGCCGCGGCAAAGCTCCGACCGGATCTGATCGGTCTCTCGCTCACGATGCCGCCGCAGCACGCGCGCGGTCGTCGACTCATTGGCGAGTACGCCGACGCCGCGAACGGCGCCCGCTGGATCGTCGGCGGGCGCGGCGCAGAGGCGTTCGCGGACCTCATCGAGTCGCGCGGCGGCATCGTCGCGACAGGCCCAGCGAGCGACTGGCCGAAGCTCGCTCGAAGCGCCGCTCACGCGAAACCGTCGCCGAAACGCACCACGACCAGCAGGAGAAAGTCATGAAGAATCGAGAGCTGTTGCTCGTTGCGATGATGGCCGGCGTCGGCGCCATCTCTGCAACCGCCGATGCGCTCCCTGCCATCGGAAGCGTGGCGCCATCCACGCTGAGGGTCGTCGACGGCTACGACCGATTGCTCGAGCTGAAATCCCTCGCGAACAAACCCATCCTTGTCATCTACGAGGACAAAGACTCGGCGACGGTGAACCAGGCGCTCAAAGACGAGCTCTCAAAGCTCGCGAAGGGGGACAAGTACAAGAGAGCGATCGCCCTCGTGCCCGTCGCCGACGTCAGCGGGTACGACTACTGGCCGGCGCGCGGCTTCGTGAAGAGCGCGATACGCGACGAGTCCAAGAAGGCGGGCGCGACGATCTACTGCGACTGGTCGGGATCGTTTCGACGTGCGCTCGGGCTTCGCGGCGGGACGAGCAGCGTGGTGCTGATCAATCACGACGGGAAGGTCGTCTTCGCGCGAGACGGCGTGGTCGACGCGGCGGACCGCAAGCGCCTCCTCGACATGCTGCGCGCCGAGGTCGGCGGCTGACGTCAGGTCGGGATCGCGGAGCAGGACGACGCCCATGTCTCGCGCTCATCGCCACGGCACTCCCGCGCTGACGCGTGATCGCCGCGCCGTTTGCGAAGCGTTGATCTTCGCATGAACGGCGCGGCAAACAGCTCGGGCGGCTCAGAGGCCGGGCGGCAGGAGCACCTTGTCGATGACGTGAATGACGCCGTTGCTGTTCGGCAGGTCGGTGAGCACGACGTTGGCGGCCGTCGCGGTCGAGTCGCCGATGGTGACGCTACCGCCGGAGATGCCGATCTTGATCTTGGCCCCCTCGACGGTCGCGACGTCGCCGGCCATGACGTCCTTCGAGAACACGGACGCCGCGATGACGTGGTAGGTGAGGATCTTGGTGAGCTTCGCCTTATCGGCGAGGATCGCCGCGAAGGCCTGGTCGCCGATCGACGCCTTGAGCGCGGCGAACGCGGCGTCGGTGGGCGCGAAGACGGTGAACGGTCCGGGGCCGCTCAGCGTCGCGACGAGATCGGCGGCCGTGACCGCGGTCACGAGCGTCGAGAACTTCGTCGTCCCGTCGTCGTAGCCGATGGCGGTGTCGACGATCGTCGGCAAGAGCACACCGTCGATGATGTGGATGACGCCGTTCTTCGCGAGGACGTCCGCGGTCGTCACGTTCACGCCGCCGTTGATCACGACCTTGCCGCCCGAGCCGTCGACGCTGATCTTCCCGCCCTCGACGGTCGCGACCGACTGCTTCTTGTTGAGAACGTCGGCGGCTTTCACGGCGCCCGAGAGCACGTGGTACTTGAGGATGAGCCCGAGCTCGCCCTTGTACGGAGCCGTGACGAGCTTCGTGAGGAGGAAGCCCGGGATCTTCGCGAAGGCGTCGTCGGTCGGCGCGAAGACCGTGAACGGTCCGGCGCCGCGGAGCGTGGGCTCGAGGCCGGCGGCCTTCACCGCCGCGACGAGCGTCATGAACTTTCCGGCGGCGACGGCGGTGTCGACGATGTCGGCCTTCACTTGCGGCGTACCGGTGTCTTGGGTGGCGGCGGCGTCATTGCCACCACCGCCGCCGGCGTCGCCAGCGGTGGCGGGCGACCCGGTCGAGTCGGACGAGCTGCACGCGGTGGCGAGCCATCCTGCGAGGAGGGCGGGGACGATGCTCTTGGCACTGAATCGAATCATGGGAATCTCCTTCGTCGAGAACGAATGCCCCACAGTTCGGAGTCGCGCGCCGTTCGGTTGCAGCCAGAGGGCGAAGTTTTTTTCTCGCGACCGACTGCATCCAAAGAGAGGTCGCCGTCGAATCCAGAGAGAGGCGATGCCCGCCTGGTCGGAGGTACTGACCACGTGTCTTCCGCGATCTCACTCGCGACGTACCTCCCGCTCGGCCAGCCGCTCGCGAAGCCGGCGACCGGCCCCGCGCCGGTGCTCCCGCGCGTCGCCCAGGGGGACGACGCCGCGGTCAAGGAGTGCCTTCGCCGCTACGGGCGCCTCGTCTACGCGATCGCGCGTCGCTTCCTTCGCGAAGAGCGCGACGTCGAGGACGCATGTCAGGACATCTTCGTGGCCCTCTGGCGAAGCGCGCACGCCTTCGATCCTTCGCGCGGAAGCGAGGCGACCTTCGTCGCACTCGTCGCGCGCCGCCGCCTGGTCGATCGTCAACGCACGACGGGAACGCGTCCGCTCCCCAACGTCGAGGCGCCACTCGAGCCGACGACGTCGGCGGAGACGTACGTCGACGCGCGCATCGCGGTCGCGGCACTCGACGATTGCAGTGAGGAGCAGAAGCGCGTCGTGCTCCTCGCTGCGTTTCACGGCCTGACGCACGACGAGATCGCGACCGAGATGTCGATCCCGCTCGGCACGGTGAAGTCGCACTACGCGAGAGCGATCCAACGTGTGAAGCGCGCGCTCGCGGCCGGCGAGGATCGATCATGAACTACGACGATGACGAGCTCGCCGAGGCCGCTCTCCTCTTGGCGTACGTCGACGAGGGCAGCCCGATGCCGCGCGCGCTCGAGCGAAAGATCATCCACGACGGGCGGGCGGTCGCGGCGACCGTTCGCTTCACGACCACGAAGGCCGCGGCCGTCACCGTGCTCGCGGCGAGCGAGCCGGCACGTGCCCGCGCGTCCGGTGTGCGCGCGTGGGCGGGTTGGCTCGCGGTGGCTGCGTGCGTCGCCGTACTGGTCTACCAGTGGCGCGTTCGCGAGCTCGAGCGCGGCCTCGCGTCGCGGCCGCAGCCCTCCGCTGCGAACGTCGAGCTCAGCGACGAACGCGGCCCGATCGCGAGCGTGCAGTGGGACGAAGCGCGGCGCGTGGGGCAGATCGTGATCACGCGCCTCGCGGCCAACGAACGCGACGAGCGCTACGTCCTCTGGCTGTCGACCTCGGATGTTGCACACGCGGTCGCCGTCGGCTCGTTCGTGTGTGAGAGCGAGTGCCGCGCGCGCGCCTTCTCGCTTCACGGCGCGGACACGTCGGGTCGCGTGAAGGCGGCGTGGCTCACGCGAGGCACACCCGCCGAACCTCCGGTGGACGCGCCGTCGCTCGTCGTCGGCTCGGGGCGCGCGGACGTCGACGAGACGCGGAGGCGCGAGTGAGCCCGGAGCTCGAGCTGCCCTGCGTGCTCGCGTCGAAGTACCGCATCGATGAGCGGATCGGCGAGGGCGGGATGGGGATCGTCTATGCGGGCGAGCACCTCGAGCTTCGAACGCGCGTCGCCATCAAGGTGCTGCAGCCGAAGCTCTCGGACGATCCGAGCGCGCGCGCCCGATTCCTCCGCGAGGCGCGGCTCGCCGCGACGATCGTCGGCGAGCACTCCGCGCGCATCCATGACTTCGGCACGAGCGACGTGGGGCGCCCGTACATCGTGATGGAGTACCTGCGTGGCGAGCCGGTCGATGCCCGCCTCGCGCGCGACGGTCGCGTGCCCGTTCAGGAGGCGGCGACGATCGTCGTCCAACTGCTCGACGCGCTGGCGGAGGCGCACGCGAAGGGGCTCGTTCACCGCGATCTGAAGCCGGCGAATCTCTTTCTCGTCGAGAAGCCCGGTGAAGACTTCTCCGTCAAGGTCCTCGACTTCGGGATCTCGAAGGTCACGGCGGTGGCGATCTCGTCGACGACCCCGAGCATCACGCTCACCGAACCGCGCACGCTCCTCGGATCACCGCAGTACATGTCGCCCGAGCAGCTCCGCGGGTCGCCGAGCGTCGACGCGCGGTCCGACCTCTGGGCCTGCGGCGTCGTCTTGCACGAACTCGTGAGCGGGAAGGTGCCGTTCGATGGCGCGACACTCGCGGATCTCTGCGCGCAGATCGTGTCCGGTGAGCCTCCTGCGCTCCCGACGGTCGGCGCGCGCGGCGTCCCCGCGCCCATCGCCAGGATCGTCGAGCGGTGCCTGCGCAAGGCCGAAGCGGAGCGCCCGCAATCGGCCTACGAGCTCGCGGTGGCGCTCGCGCCGTACGCGAACGAGTCGACGCGCGCGCTTCTGCCGCGCATCCGCGCGTGGTGCAGCGTCGACGACGCGCTCCCCGAGCCCGCGCCGCGACGACGGCGGCTCATGGGCGGGCTGGGCCTCGTCGCCGTGGCGGCGACACTCGCGTTCGCGGCGGCGTCGTTCAGGGTAAGCACGGTCGAGACCGCGCACGGGACGAGCGACGAACCGCAGACGCTCGAGCCGATCGCGCCGCTGACGTCGTCCGTGCCGCGACCTGCCGACACCGCGACGTCCGCAGCAATGGCGTCGGCCCCGCCTGCGCCGGGTGCGAGCGCGTCCGCCGTATCGGCGCGCCCGCGACGCGCTCCGCCGACTCCTCCGCGATCGAAGCGCATCCAAGACCTCGACGGCATCGACTTGATCCCGTGAAGCCATGAACCGTCGCATTCCTTTTGCAGCTCTCCTCCTCGGCCTCGCCGTGGCCGCACCCGCGCGCGCCGCGCCGCCCGCGTCCGCCGTGACGGTGCGCGACGGGCTCGCCGTCGACGCTCGCGCGAAGTTCGACGAAGGCTCGCAGCTCTACAAGGCAGCCCGGTACGCCGAAGCCCGCGATGCTTTCTTCGCGTCGTACGCAACGAGCGGCGACGCGCGCATTCTCTACAACGTCGCCGTGTGCGAAAAGGCGCTCGGACGCTACGCGAGCGCGATCGCGCTCCTCAAGAAAAGCCTCGCGACGACCGATCGCGTGCTACCTGCAGAGTACACGCAGCGCGCCGCCGAGACCGTCGCAACCCTCTCGCGCTACGTCGCCTTCGTCACCGTCGAGTCGTCGATCGACGGCTGCGTCTTTACCGTCGACGGCGAGCCGATCGTCGAGTCGCCGACACCGCTCGACGCCGGTACCCACACGATCGTCGCAAGCAAAGCCGGTTACGATCCGGCAAGCGCAACCGTCATCGTGAAGGGTGGCGACGCCCCGCGCGTCGTCCTCGCACCGAAGTCATCGACCAAACCAGGCGTCGCGAAGATCACGTGCGTCGGCGTCGCGCGCTGCGAAGTGCGGGTGGGCGATGAGGTGCTCGGCCAAGCGCCCGTTTCGTTCTCACGCGGACCCGGCTCGTACATCGTGCGCGCGACCGTGGACGGACGCGCATGGATCGAGCAGAGGGTCGAGATACAGAACGGGCGAACCGTCGAGATCGCGCTCGTGGGCCGCGCGCCGCCGCTCGCTCACCTCCGCGTCACGACCGATCGCGCCGACGACACCGTGGTCGTCGACGGCGGGCGCACGTCGCGGAGCGGCGCGGACATCGAGCTCGTGCCCGGCGAGCACCGCGTCGTCATCTCGCGCCGTGACGGCACCACCAAGTCGCTCGACCTTCTTCTTCGCGACAACGAGACGCGCGATCTACGCGTCACCCTCGACGAGAAGAAAGGCGGTATCTCCGCCTGGTGGTTCGTCGGCGGCGGCGCAGTCCTCGCCGGCGCGGCGAGCGCGATCTACTTCGCCACGCGCCCGACGAAGTTCGAGGGCAACGCGGCCGGCACACTCAACCCCTACGTCGTGCCCGCGCACGCCGGAGTCTTCCGATGAAGCGAGCCTCTTTCGTCGCCGCGTGCGTCGCGACGCTCGTCACCGCGAGCTGCTCCTCGGTCGATCGCAGCACGCAAATCACCGTGGCCCTGTCGAGCGAGACCGAGATCCCGAAGGAGCTCGACTCCTTCGCCATCCG
>JAYVXB010000231.1:0-6640 GCA_043785585.1 Deltaproteobacteria bacterium
GAGCGCCCACGTCCACATCCGATTCGCCTGTTTGCTCTGCGCGTACGCCGCGTCGCCGTCGTACTTGCGCCGATCGAACTCCACGTCGTCGAGCTCGAGCCCGCGCGCGAGATCCGACGCCGTGTTGACGATCCGCGCACCGCCGTCCGCTGCGCCCGCGCGAAGCAAGTCGCAGAGCGCGCTCGTCAAGAGGACGTAGCCGAGCACGTTCGTCGCCCACGTGAGCTCGACGCCGTCGACGCTCTTTCGTTTCTCGTCGAGCCACACGCCGGCGTTGTTCGCGAGGATGTGCACCTTCGAATGCACCTGAGCGAGCTGCGCGGCGAAGCGCCGGACCGACGCTTGGCTCGACTGGTCGAGCTGCATGAGCGACACGTTCGTGTTCGCGGTGGTCTGCACGATCTCCTCGAGCGCGGCGCCTCCGCGGTCGAGGCTGCGGCACGCGAGCACGACCGTGGCGCCCTGTCGCGCGAGGCCGCGCGCGATCTCTTTGCCGATACCCGTGTTTGCGCCCGTGACGACGGCCACGCGACCTGCGAGATCCTGGGAAGCCACTGCGGACATTTCACTCCATATCGATGACCGCAGGCCCGTCGACGTTGCGACTCAGCGCGCCAAGATCGGCTCGACTTCCTCGAAGATCCGCCTGCGCCAGCGCGCGATCTCGGACGTCCCGGCCATCAGACGGGCGGTCTCCGCGAGCACATCCGCGAGTGGCGTGATGACGACGTACGGATCGTATGCCGACGGCGCGCGTGGGATCCCCGGCCCGAACCAGCCGGCCATGAAGTCGCTCTCGCCCTCGGCGAGCGCGCGCATCGCGACGTGCGCAAGGCGTGCGCCGAGCAAGCGATCGAACGCCGACGGCGCGCCGCCACGCACCACGTGACCGAGCACCGTCACGCGCGTGTCGACGTCCTTGAGCTTCGTTCCGATCTTCGCATCGACCGCCGCCTTGAGGCGCGCGCTGTCGACCTTCACCCCCTCGGCCTTCACGACGAGCACGCGACGCTTACCGGAGTCCTTCGCGTACGCCGCCTCCATCGCGTGGACGACCTGATCGACGATCGCCTCTTCGCTCTTGTCGGTCTCGGGGAGGAGCACCAAGTCGGCGCCGGCGGCGACCGACGACGTCATCGCGAGGTAGCCGCAGTCGCGCCCCATCACCTCGACGATGAACGTGCGGCGGTGCGCGGTCGCCGTGTCGCAGATGCGATCGATCGCTTCGACGATCGTGTTCATCGCGGTGTCGACGCCGATCGCCATCGAGCTGCACGCGAGGTCGTTGTCGATAGACGCGGGGACGCCGCCGACGGCGACGACGTCGCGGAGCGTGCGCGCGCCGGCGAGCGATCCGTTGCCACCGATGACGAGGAGCGCGCGAATGTTCGCGGCGGCGATCGCGTCGCGCGCGCGACGTTGGCCGTCCGGCGTAGGGAACACCTTGGAGCGCGCCGAGCCGAGGATCGTCCCGCCACGGCGCGACGCTTCGTCGAGCGCGCGTAGATCGAGCGCGCGAATGCGTCCGTCGAGTAGCCCGACGTATCCGTCTTCGACACCGACGACATCGAAGCCGAGCTCGAGCCCGACGCGCGTCGCCGCGCGCAACGCCGCGTTCATTCCCGGCGCGTCGCCGCCCGACGTGAGAAGCGCGACGCGATCACCTCGGTTCAACTTCGCCATGCGGCGAGGGTATCGCGAGGCCTCGCGAATCACGAGGCGCGCTCTCCCCGACGGCCGCGCAGCGGGGCGCGGCGACCCTACCGACGCAACGTGCCCCGCGAACCGCCCGACGCAGCACACGCCAACCCCGCGATGCCGCGTCGCGCGCCCGCGAAAAATGCGCTTCTGTGGGGCCGGCACGAGCGATGCACTCTCCACTTCGCGAAAGGTTGGACCCCATGAAGAAGTCGATCGTCGTCACTCTGGTGCTCTGCACGTCGGCTCTCGTCACGTCGAGCGCGCTCGCTCTCGTCGTCGTCAACAAGCAAGCAGCGCACTTGGGCACGCCGGCGATCGAGCACATGAAGCCGTCGCCCGTCGGCGAAGCGACGCCGCCGACGGTGAAGACGATCGCGAAGCGCGCCGAGGTGCTCGCCGCGCCGAAGGCCGAGTCGCCCACCGCCGCTGCGCCGAAAGCCACGCCCGCCACCGTTGGTCTCGACATGTCGACCACGCGTTGCGTGAAGCGTCCGCTCTCGAGCGGCAAGCCCGGCGAGACCGTCACCGTCTGCGAGTGAGCCTGCCCGACGATGTCACGGGAGGGCGCGCTCGTGATTCACGAGCTCACGGCACCGCGTGCGCGAACGAGTCACGCGTCATTCCCTTGTCGTCGATCACCGTGCCGCTCAACATCCCCGTCGCGACATCGAAGATGACGGCGTGGAAGATCGGTCCCGACGCGATGCGCGTGGTGCAATAGGCACGCGACAGGTTCTCGTCGACGTTGCCCATGCGCCCGCCGCCACCGGCCGTCGTGACGTAAGTGATTCCGTTGTATTCGAAGCGCTCGTAGCCGTGCATGTGCGCCTGGAGGACCAGCGGTACTTTGTACTTCTTGAAGATCGCCTCGAAGTATTGCTGCGCGACGAGGTTGTCGCCGGTGTCGCCGCACGTCAAAAGAAGCCGGTGCATGAAGACCACCGAGAAGCGGTAACCCGGCTTCGTCGACGCGTCCGCGAGGCTCTGCTCGAGCCACATCGCCTGCTCGGATCCGGGCGCGATGGGCAGCTCGGTGTTCACCGAGAAGAACCAAACGCCGCCGTTCTCGAATCGATAGTACGTGTCCGATCCGTCGAAGCCCGCTCCGCCAAAGAAGCGAAGCGAGTACGTCGTGAGCTCGCCGGGATTCTGCTTTTCGTCTTCGTGATTGCCAATCGCAGGAAAGAAAGCCCCCTGCCGCAACATCGGATTCATGATCGGAAACCAGGCCGCCCACGTCTCGAGGGTGGATTCGTAATATTGAATGTCGCCGCCGTGGAGGACGAAGTCGGGGTTCTTCGGAAGCGCGTAGGTGAGGACGTTCTTTGCCGAGTCGCCGAGCGTCGGGTTCGTGTCGCCGATCGCCATGAAGCGAAACGGCTCGCCCGCGCGCCGCGCCGTGCAGAAGCGCCCCTTCGCGCCGTCCATCGCGGCGAGGCGGTACGTGTAGCAAGTCGAGGCCGTGAGCCCGGTGAGCGCCACGTCGTGCATGTAGTAGATGCCGGCGTAGTCGGGCGGCGCACTGGCGTTGAGCGGAGCCTTGTACGTGTTCGTGATCGCAATCGAAGTCTCGACGGACGACGCCTTCGTCTCGGCGCCTCCCGCGTCGGGCGCGAAGTAGAGATCGCCCAGCGTGCCCGCGTGGCACGCTTCCCAGCGAATCTTCACCGACGTCTCCGTCGCCGCGAGGGACCACGGCCCTTTGCTGATCCCGGGGCTCGCCGGCGGACACCAATCCGGAATCGCGCTCGCGTCGACATCGGCGTCAGCGCCCGTTCCGGCATCGCCGGTGTCGACCGTCGACGACTTCGCGTGACTGCAAGCAACCAAAGACACCGCCACGAGAAGCACCGCCCGAGTCCACATGCGCAGAGCGTAGATCACGAACCGCCCTTCCCTTGCCCCCACGACGTCTCCGAAGGTAGCGTCGCCAGGTCGTGCGTCGCATCGCCCTCATCTTCCCCACCCTCGCGCTCACACTCGCGCTCGCCGCACGCGCCACGCCCCCGCCCTCTCCCACGCCCGCGCCCTCTCCCACGCCCTCCGCCGCGCCCGCGTCCCCTTGCCCCACCGACATGCGCCTCGTCGCCCACGATCACTACGAAGTCGTCGATCGCGTCTGCACCGACAAGCGCGACGCGAAGCACTGCTTCGCCTACCAGCCCGGCTCCAACAAGCCGCGCGGCAAACCGCGGGCGCTCCGCTTCTGCATGGACACCTACGAAGCGCCGAACGCGCGCGGCGCGAAGCCGCTCGTGATGCAGTCGTCGCTCGACGCCGCGGCGTGGTGCAAAGAGCGCGGCAAGCGGATGTGCAACGAGGTCGAGTTCGAGAGCGCGTGCGAAGGGCCCGAGATGCTCCCGTGGCCGTACGGTTGGGCGGCCGACGGCGAAGCGTGCAACTCGCACAAGCCGTGGCGCGAGTTTCACGCCGAGGTCCTCTACAAAGGAGGACCCGCCGCCGACGCCGAGCTCGCGCGCTTGTGGCAGGGCGAACCGGCCGGATCGCGCCCGCGTTGCGTCACGCGCGAAGGGATCTTCGATCTGGTCGGGAACGTCGAAGAGTGGGTGAGCTCGAGGCCGTCGCGCACCTGGGTGCCGGTGACGCTCATCGGCGGATTCTGGTCGAAGCCCTGGACAGGCTGCCGAGGCGCCAACGACGCGCACGAGCCCGCGTTTCGTTTCTACGAGACGGGATTCCGCTGCTGCAGCGCCGCGGGCTGACCGAAGCGCCGTCGATACGCCCCAAGAACTTCCGAGGTACCGTGTCGCGTTACGGAGGCGATTGGTGGAAGCGTTCACGACCCCCGACATCCCCGATCTTCTGCATCCCACGCCGATCCGTCGCATCGACGTCGAGCACACGAAGCTCGCGATCGCGCTCGCCTTCGCGAGCGGCGTCTCGGGCGGCCTCTTCGCCGACGCCCTCGATCGCGCGACGGTCGCGCCATCGACGTGGGAGCCGGCGCAGTTCGCGAGCGATCTCTTCCTCCAGAATTTCGTCGCGTCGTGCTTCAAGGTGCGAATCGGCGCGGACGAGCACGTCGTCTCGACGAACCACATCGTCAAGCTCCTCGCCTACCCGCCGCGCGATCCGGCCGCGGTTCACCATCGTCGCGCGATCGTCGCCGAGTTCGCCGCATCTCCCGAGCTCCGCGCCGCGCTCGAGCGCCTCTACACGTCGCTCTCCCGCTTCCGAAAGCTCCTCGAGGGCGCGACCGGAATCGGCAAGTGGGACACGAATCGCCGCCAGCTCGACGTCCTCGTCCTCGTCAAAGAGATCGTCGACACGATGACCGACGGCTTCGCCTCCGCGCGGTCCGGCCTGACGCGCCTTCGCGACTTCGGCCTTCGCGTGCAAGGCGGCGAGCCGTACCGATCGCTGAGCGATCTCTTGCGCTACGACGAGCGCCTCGCGACATTGAAGCTCGAAGTTCGCGTCGGTGCGGACGGACACATCCGCGGATTCGAGATCGTGTCGATTCAAGAGAACGAGGAGAACCCGTTCGTGAGCTCGCCGTGGCGACGTTGGCTCGGGAAATTCGAGCTCTTCGTTCGCGGGTTCAAGTTCGGTGACGGCGAGGTGATGGCGCGGCTCATCGACGCCGTCTTCGACGGCATCGAGGACGAGCTCGTTCCGCTGGTGCAGCTCCTAGGTGACGTCGAGCTCTACCTCGGCGCGTTGGGATTTCGCGATCTCGCGCAAGCGGCGGGGCTCGCGGTGTCGCTTCCCGATCTCGTCGCGTCCGACGAGCCGCGGATGCTGCTCGGCCTCTTCAACCCGCTCCTCCTCGCGCACGGCGTGAAGGCCGTGCCGTGCGACGTCACCACCGATCGCTTGGATACGACCGTTCTCGTGACGGGCCCGAACTCCGGCGGCAAAACGCGCCTCCTTCAGTCGCTCGGGCTGACGCAGCTCCTCGGGCAGTCGGGCCTCTTCATCCCCGCGCGCTCGGGATGCCTCACGCTTTCGCCGGGCCTCGTCGTCTCTCTGATCGAAGAGACGAAAGCCGACCAGACCGAAGGGCGACTCGGCACCGAGCTGATTCGCATCCGCGCGCTCTTCGAGCGGTTGCCGCCCGGCGCGATGGTCATCTTGGACGAGCTCTGCTCGGGGACCAATCCTTCCGAAGGCGAGGAGATCTTCGAGCTCGTCGTGCGCATGCTGACGCGCTTGAAGCCACAGGCGTTCATCACGACGCACTTTCTCCAGTTCGCGGCGCGGCTCGAGCGCGAGAAGAAGATCGCCGATCTGCGCTTTCTCCAAGTCGTGCTCGGTGCGGATCACGCGCCGACGTACCAGTTCGCCCCCGGCGTCGCGACGACGTCGCTCGCGGCGCACGCGGCCGAACGGCTCGGCGTGACGGGCGAGCAGCTGATGGCGCTCATCGAGAAGAACATCGCGCAGACGACGGCGCCGCGCGGCTGAACTTCGGATGGCGACTTTTCTGACGACGTCGAAGATGGATCCCGCGCTCGCCGCGCGCATCGACGCGAGCGTGCGAGGGCGCCGAAAGCGTCCAGGATCGGCGATCGCGCCGCGCGTGGTCGCCGTCCTTCGCATCGCTGCGCTCGGCGCGATCGTGGCGCTCGTCGGCTGGTTCGTCACCACGCGCAGCCACGATCGACGCGACGTCGAGCAGGCGCGGGCGGCGCTGCTCGACGACGTGCGCCAGAAGAGCGCGTCGCTCACGCGGTACGACAACGAGTGCGTCACGCGCGCGACGTCGTGGCTCGTCGGTCTCGCAGCCTCGGACGGAATCGATTTCATCGGCGAAGAGCTCCGCGCGCCCGGCGCGTTCGACGCGATCCTCGCGCAGCCAATCGTCTACGTGCGCGGACCGATCGGTGCGTTCGCGAGCACCGCCGGCATCGTCGACGCCGCGTCGACGTCGACGAAAGATCCGTTCGTGCTCTGCCTCGCGCAGCCGCCGTCGTCG
>JAYVXB010000232.1:0-6639 GCA_043785585.1 Deltaproteobacteria bacterium
GCGAAGAGCTCCGGCGCCGCGTACTTCGGCGTCAGCCCTTGCGGGAGCGTCCCGCCTTCGCGCCAAGGCGCCGCGAGCCCGAGATCGACGAGCGTCCCGCGCCCGCGATCGTCGACGATGATGTTCGCGGGCTTCAGATCGCCGTGGAGCAACCCCGCGCGATGAATCGCCGTGAGCAGATCGCACGCCCACGCGAGCGGCGCGATCCAATCGGGCCCGTGCTCGTGCTCGAGGACGTCCTCGAGGCTGTCGCCCTCCACGAGCTCGCGCACCATGAAGCGCCGCCCGCCTTGCCCGAGCGCGCCGAACGCGACGACCTGCGGAACGCCGAGCCCTTCGAGACCCGAGAGCGCCATCGCCTCGCGCACGAGCGCCATCACCTCGGCCTCGCCCGCGTTCGCGCTCAGCACCTTCAGCGCGAGCACGCGCTCGCTCACGCGATCGCGAACCGCCCAGACTTCACCGCCGCCGCCCTGACCTAGGCGCTCGAGCGGCTCGTATCGCGGCGGCAGCTCCAACATGCGAGGCTCAGATCCTATCCCAACCGAGGCGCGCCACCGTATCGGCGCTATACTCGGCACCATGACGCTCGCTCACGTACCGCCCGAGGTGATCCGACCGATCAAGCTCGTCGAGTACGAGCGTCTCGCCGACAGCGGGGCGTTCGACGACGAGAAGGTCGAGCTCTTGTATGGTCGGATCATCCAGATGGTCCCGCAGGGAGAACCGCACTCGATCGGCATCATGCAGCTCAACGAGCTTCTCACGCCGAAGCTCCTCGGCCGCGCGCGCGTTCGCATCCAGATGCCTTTCGCCGCGCCGCACGAGTCGCTCCCCGAGCCGGACGTCGCGGTCGTCCCGCTCCGCGACGGCCTCGCGCGTCCTAGCGATGCGTACCTCATCGTCGAGGTCGCGGTCTCGTCGCTCGCGATCGATCGCGCGAAGGCGCTCCTCTACGCGCAAGCGAAGGTCCCCCAATACTGGCTCGTCGACGTGCGAGGCGACGCGGTCGAGGTCCATCGCGAGCCCAGCGAATCGGGTTACGCGACCGTCACGCGACACGTGCGCGGCGACGAGCTCGTCGTGCCGGGCTTCCCGGACGTCGTCCTTCCCGTCGCGCACGTCTTGCCGCCGAAGTGATCCGACGCGCTCAGCGCGCCCCGCCCCAGTGGAGCGTCGGCCCGTTGCTCGCTTGGCCGCTCTTCTTCTCGGGACGCTCGAGGCCGTAGTCCGCCGAGAGCCCGAACCAGAATCCCGTCAGCGAGAACCCGAAGCCGAGGCGCGACTCGAACTGCTTCACCGGCTTGAAGCGGAAGCCGAGCTGCGGGATGGCGAGGTGCAGGAAGATGTTCGGCACCGAGCCGCCGGAGAACCAGCTCTTCTCGACGTAGTTGCCGACCTTGTCGGTGTCGGAGTTCTGATGGTCCAACTTGTTGCAACCGCTCCCTTGAGCGCCGACCGTCTGGCATTTGTTGAAGCCGACGCCGGCGCCGTTCTTCAGGTCGCCAGCTCCGGCGGGCGCGAACGAGACCCAGTTGTTGACGAGATCGCCGAAGATGATCCCGACACCGGTCCCGAAGCCGTACTCGAAGTCGACGTTCTTGTGGATCGGCGTCGACCACAAGAGATCGACGGTGAGGTAGAGCGCCTTGAGGCTGCTGTTCACGTACGACCAGTTGCCCGCGTTCGTCCGGTCCTTCCCCTTTTGGAGGAACATGATGTCGCCGGTGCCGTACTCGACGTACGAGATCGCCGGGATGAGCGAGAAGGCGTCCTTGCGGATGTCGAGCTCGATGCCGATCCCGTTCGAGTAGACCGTGGCCCCTTCGTCGACGAAGAGGTTCATCATGAACTTCGGAATCACCGTGCCGCGGTAGCGCGCGCCGATGAAGTAGTAGGTCTGGTGCTCCTTCTCGGAGACGTCGCTCGGACTGTCCTTGACGTCGGTCGTCCCTGCGGTCGTCGTTGACGACGCGGAGGCGCTCGCGGCGGGAGCGTCGTCGCTCTTCTTTGGGGCGTCGTCGGCAGCACTCGCAGTCTGTGTGACCGCGAGCGGCACGGCGGCGAACGTGAGCAGCGCGACGGCGAGGGCGGAGCGGCTGGGATTTCTCATGTCGGTTCGCGCGATGCTACACTAACGGCACAAGAGTTTGATCCTCTACGGAAGAGCCATCGAGCAGCGCATCGACCGAGACGATCGGGGGACGTTTCGGAAAGAGATCGTGGTCACCCCCGGCCCCGTTCCTCTGGCGATGGTGCGCAAACGCTGGGAGGCGAACGAGGGCGGAACGCGCGCTCCGGTGCTCCTCGTCCACGGCTTCGGGCAAAACCGATACGCCTGGCATCTCCCGTCGCGCAGCCTCGCGAACCACCTCGCGCGCGCCGGCTTCGACGTCTTCAACCTCGATCTTCGCGGTCACGGTCGCTCGCGCCACCTCGGCGCGCGTCGCTGCCGCGGCGTCGAAGACTACGTGCGCGAGGATCTGCCGATCGCCGTCGAAGAGGTGCAGCGCCTCTCCGGCCACCGCCCCGTGACCCTCGTCGGTCACTCCCTCGGCGGCCTCGTCAGCTACGCCGCCGCCCCCTCGCTCGCCGGCGCCGTCGGAGGCATCGTCTCGATCGGCAGCCCGTACCACTTCACGCGCGGATCGATCTCGCTCGCCGCGATCGCGATGTTCTTTCGCGCGATGGCGATGCTCCCGCAAGTGAACGCGCCGCTCCCGCTCGCGCCGATCGGCCTGACGTTCCGAATGGTGCGCCGCTTCATCGAGAGCCCGCTCTACCCGATCCCGCTACGCGGATGGCATGCGGGATCGTGCGAGCCGCACGTCATCGAGGAGCATCTGCGCCTCGCGTTCGATCGCGCGGGGATGAACGAGATGCGCAGCATGTTCAAGTGGGCGACGCAGAAGCAGTTCGGCGGGCGCGAGTCGGACTACGTCGAGCGCTTCGAGAAGATGAACCTCCCGCTCCTCGTCATCGCCGGCGCGAACGACGATCTCGCGCCGCCGGAGAGCGTGCGCCCCGGATTTCAGCGCAGTCAGTCGAAGGACAAGACGTACCGCGCGCTCCCGCTCGGGCACATCGATCTGCTCGTCGGGCGCGACGCGCCGCTGATGACGTGGCCGCTCGTCACGTCGTGGCTGACGAAGCGCGCGGCGTAGCGATCAGCCTTTGGATTTCTTCGAGTCCTTCTGATCCTTCTGCATCCGCGCCATCTCTTCCTCGAGCTTGCGCACGGTGCGCTTCAGATCCTTGACCTCGCCCTCGGTCGCGAGCGCCATCGCCTTCGCGATCGTCTACTTGATCCTTCGTGAAGGTCTGCACTTTGCCGGGCACTGCCATCGCCGTCATCACGGCCTTCATCACGCGCTCGTCCTGCATGAGCTTCATCACGCGGGGATCCGACATCAGCTTCATCCCCTGCTTCATCAACGTCTTCTTGAACGTGCTCATGGGCCTGCCTCGCGAGTTGTGCGCGGTACTTACGCTGCGAAAGGCTGGTCGGCAAGACCTCAGCCGAGCATCTCGAGGAGCCGCGCCGCGACCCGTGGTCCGCCGCCCGCGTCCTCGTGCTTGATGAACACCCACGCGTCGGTCCACGGTTGCGCGCGAATCGTCGTCGCCCACGCAGCGAGCATCGCGTCGTCGTACGCCTCGCGTCGCAATCGCACGTACCCCCAGTCGGTCGTCGCGACGAGCTTCCCCTCGAGGACGGTCCCATCGTCGCCGAACCCTTCGGAGCAAACGAGCGCCGCGCCGCGCGCGCGCAGCGACGCCATCACGTCGTCGTCGAACCACGACGGATGCCGAAACTCGAGCGCCGCGCGATGGCCCGCGGGCAGCTCCGCGAGAAACTCGTCGAGGCGCGCGAGGTCCTTCGTCATCGTAGGCGGGAGCTGCACGAGCACCGGCCCGCGCTTCTCACCGAGCAACGCCGCGAGGCCCCAGAACCGCGCGATCGTCTGCGCAGGGTTCTTCAGCTTCATCCTATGCGTGAGAAATCCCGACGCCTTCAACGCGAACGAAAATCCCTCGGGCACGTCCGCCGCCCAAGCGGCGAGCGATCGCTCGGTCGGCAGCTTGTAGAACGTGTTGTTGATCTCCACCGTCGGGAGCTTCGAGGCGTAGAACTTCAAGAAGCCCGACGCGGCCATCCCAACTGGATAGAAGCTCCGCTTCCACCCGTCGAAGCTGAATCCACTCGTCCCGACGCGCACGCGCATGACGCGCGCGAGCGTAACCTACGTCGCTACCGGACGTGGATGATGAGCGGCCAGTCGTTGTAGTCGTCGGGCTCGAGCACCGCGCGAACGACCATGCGGAAGTCGCCGCGCACGGAGGTGTCGGGCACCGACACGCTGAGGATGACGCCGTTGCCGTTGTGCGCCGTCTGCCGCGAGAGCCGCGTCGTGATGTCGTTCTTCAGGACGTCGAGATCCGACGGATCGCTCTGGCTCGACTTGGGGACGCCCGTATAGAGGCTGAGATCGTGCGCGAGCGCCTTCAAGCTGAAGACGTTGATGACCGCGGTCGCCGTCGTGCCGCGGTTCACGAAGAGGTAGCCGTAGCTTTTGTGACCGCTGACGGCCTGGAGCGTCGTGCGCACCGCGGCGGCAAAGAAGACGCGACCCGGCAACACCGGCTGGCACGGCGCATCGCCGGCCTTCGCCGCGCTGTTGCTCCAGATGCGCTGGACGAGGTAGCTCCCCTCGGTCCACTGCGGATGAACGTCGAAGCACGCATCGCCGTTTTCGATTGCCTGCCCAGGTGTGTAGTACGACGGGAGCCACGCGTCGTCGGTGTCGAGGTTGAAGCCCGTGTTCGATCCGACGAACGGATCGCTCGCGGCTTCGGCGAGTTCGTGGCTCGCGGGGATCGTGAGATCGTCGAACGACGACGTGCACGTCGGGACGACGGCGTACGCGACGGCGATCGGCGGGCCGGCCGGACCCGCGTCGAACGGCATCGCGTCCGCGCCGCCGTCGCTCACGCCGGCCTCGACGCCGCCGTCGGGCGGAACGGGGACGTTGAGCGGGACGGTGACGGTCGTGCTGAAGTGATAGCCGCCGAAGCTGGTGCAGCTGCTGTCGCTGCCGAGGGTGATCGATACGTTCTTCGGAAAGTAGAAGGTGTAGAGCAGGCTCGACGACGCGCCTGTCCCGGGGGAGGGGAGCGTGCCGTGATTGATCCCGTCCTGGATCATCTGCTGGATCTGCGAGTCGTCGACGTTGAAGCGCGCGCTCCCAGGCCACGGCGGCGCGAGCTCGGCGTAGAGACCGCCGCTGCCGACGCCGACGCCGACGCCGGTCATCGTCGTCTTCCACCAGTCGGTGGTCACGATCTTGTCGTCAAAGGTGCGGAGCGAATCGCGTCGGGTGTCGCCGGCGAACGTGACGGTGACGACCTTCACGCTCGGGAGAACGCCGCCGCCGTGGTTCGTCATGAGCGGGATCGGCTGGTGATCCGCCGGATAGACGTTCGGATCCTGCTCGATGCCGCCTTCCGCCGCTGCGGCCTCGACCACGGCATCCGCCGTCGCGTCGGGAACGTTCGCTACCGCCGGTGTGCTGTCGCTGCTGCATGCCGCCGCCGACGCGCCAGTCACTCCCACAGCCAACGCACACACCACCACGACCAAGCTACGCATCTGAATTTGCTCCCGCGTCGTGCAGGCGCACGCCGTCTGTCGTCACGCCAAAGCCGCGACAGGTACTTACGTTGCCCGCGCGCGCTGCGCAACGCGGGAAGACCGCCGTGCCGCGCTGTGTCGCAGGCGCGTGCACGGTCCCGGCGCCGCCCTTAACGGCATCCTGCGTCTGGCCGTAAGCACTGCATGTGGGACGCGATCTTCGTTGCGAGCGCCGTCGCGCTCGTGGTCGCGGCGGCGTACCTCTCGCTCGGCTTGCTCCCGTCTCGCCGACGCAAAGCCCCCGCCCCGGTGCTTGCGCCCACTCCCAAGCTCGCGCCCACGCCCACGCCCACGCGCACGCTCGCGCCCACGCGCACGCGCACGCGCACGCCCACGCCCACGCCCACGCCCGTCGTCGAGCGCCCGCTCGTCATCCAAGACTTCGATCTCCGCGATCTCATCGAACAGATCGCCGATCGCTCTGCTGTGCGCGCACACGCGAAGGGCGTCAGCTTCATCGCCGACGTTCCTCCCCAAGTTCCCACCCACCTCCGCGCCGACGTCGGTGACCTCGAGCGCGTCCTCGTGAACCTCACCGGCAACGCGGTCGAGCTCACCGACACCGGCAGCGTCGCGCTCCACGTGCGCGCGATTCGATGCTCCGGCGTCAACGTGAAGCTTCGGTTCGCCGTCACCGACACCGGCGCGGGCCTCCCGACCGAGCGCGTCGCTGCGCTCCTCGCGAGCCGCACGCGGACCGACGGCGGCGCGGGTCTCGGCGTCGCGCTGAGCGAAGCGCTCATCGTTCGCATGGGCGGCAGGATGGGGATCGAGAGCGAGGTCGGCACCGGCACGATGTTCTGGTTCGAGATCACGCTCGCGCGCCAAGCCGACGTCGCTTCGGACACGCACGTCACCACGTCGCTCCGCGGCTCCAAGATCCTCGTCGTCGACGACGACTGGAGGTGCCGCGGCGTCGTGAAGCAGCAGCTCCGCGCGTGGGGATG
>JAYVXB010000233.1:0-6621 GCA_043785585.1 Deltaproteobacteria bacterium
ACATCTCGTCGCGGTTCGCGGCGATGACGAGCGGCCACGCGGCGTTTACGCGATGAAGCGCGACGATGGTGCACATTTCACTCTCTCCGACCGGAGCGACTATCATGCGGCGGCAACGATGCGGTGTCTCGCTTTCCTGTCGCTCCCGGTCCTCGGCGTGATCGCCGCGACGTCCGGCATGGCGTGTGGAAAAGGAAACGCGGCGACGAAGAGCGAGCCGGATCCCGGTGCGAGCGCACCGTCGAGCACGGTCGCAGCGCCGTCGATCGATGCGTCGGGATCAGCGACGCTGTCGATCGTGGATGCGTGCACGCCGCTGCACCCCGAGCTCCCCGAGCTCCCCACGATGGGCGACGACGCGCCGATTCCACCGCTCGAGGGGGGCGAAGCGCTGGCATCACTCTACGAGCGCCTCGCGCACGTGTTGCGCGGCACCGCGAAGGATCACGTCCGGATCGCGGTCTACGGCGATTCGAACGGCACGATGGACTTCATGACCGGCGAGATGCGCCGCGTCCTCCAGACGAAGTACGGCGACGCGGGCCACGGCTTCGTCGCGACCGGCCGCCCGTGGAATTGGTACCGCCACCGGTACGTTCGTCACGACTCGATGAAGGACACGTGGGAGCCGTTCACGGTCACGACGAAGCCGGTGATGGACGGCTTCTACGGCCACGCGCTCATCGTCGGCGAGAGCCTGCAAGCGGGCGCCGACACGTGGGTGCAGACGGCGGAAGAGGGCTCGCCGATCGGCACGCGCGCGAGTCGCTTCGACATCCACTTCCTGAAGTGGTGGCGCGGCGGACCGTTCGACGTGAAGGTCGACGGGCATCTTCACTCGACGATCGACACGGAGGCGAAGAAGTCCGAAGCCGGCTTCGCGCGCATCGACGTCCCCGACGGTCCGCACAAGATCGACATCGTCGCGAAGACGTACAAGAAGGTCCGCATCTTCGGCATCGCCGTCGAGCGCGAGCTCGCGAAGCCGAGCATCCAAGTCGACGGCCTCGGCGTCGGATCGCTCAACTGCCTCACGATGCTCCGCGACGACGCCGCGACGAACAAAGCCACGCTGCAGCGGCGTCACTACGATCTCGTCGTCTTCCACATCGGATCGAACACGTTCGTCGCGGGGGATCTAGCGACGTGCATGAAGCAGGTCATCCTGCGGCATCGCGAGGCGCTTCCCGACGTCCCGGTGCTCATCATGACGCCGCCGGATTTCCTCGAGCAGTTCCGTCCGCCGAAGACCGCGACGTGGATGGTCAAGGTGTGCGAGTCGATGCGGACGATGGCCAAGGACAACCACGCCGCGTTCTTCGATTTTCGCGCGGCGATGGGCGGCGACGGATCGATGGGAAAATTCCAGGACGCGGGGATGACCCAGGGCGACTACGTTCACTTCAACGAGAAGGGCGGTGCGTACATGGGAGATCGCGTCGTGTACGCGCTATGGAAGGACTTCGCCGCGTGGCTCGCAAAGAAGCCGCGCGCGGGCTGCGAGTGACGGGAGCCGAGGATCGATGCGGACGATGAACGGATGGTGGGCACTCGCGGCGATGGCGGTCGCGTCGTGTGGGAACAACACGAAGCCCGTGGAGCCACCGCGCGTCGTGGAGGAAGACGCGGCCGCGCCCGTGGTCGATGCGGCTCCGGCCGAGCCCGTGGCCGCGCTCGTCGACTCCGCGCCACCTCCGCAACGAATGGCGCTGTGCTCCGTCGGCGGCGATCCGATCGCGAACAAGCAGTGCATCGTCTGGACGGGCTGCGGCGGCGGAATGCTGCAGACGCTCGGCGGTCGACCGATCCGCAAGTGCGCACCCAAAGCCGGACAGTGCGAGGACGTCGAGGCCAAGCTCATCGCGGCATCGCAGCGCCTCACGCAGGGCAAGCGCACGTGCAAGACGAAGTTCTATCTCGGCAAGGAGGTCGTCATCGGCGAGGCGACCTTCAGCATCTGCCCCGAGGATCCGGACGACAAAGAGCTCTCGACGATCTGGAAGCAGGTCGCGTCGACGTGCCGCGAGCCCTACCGCGGCGAGGCCGACGCGGGCTGAGCTCGGGCGAAGACGCTTTCGCTGCGAACGATGGTGCGCACTGGCGGCTGCGCGTGACGCGTTCATGATTGTCGCCTCGCAGCCGCGGTGCGTATATCTGCGAGGTCCGCTTCGCCGAGGTGCCCCTGATGATCCCGCGCTATGCCGCCGACTACCGAACGATGTTCTGGGCGTTCGTGCTCTTTCCGGGCGTCGCTCTCGCGCACTACTACGATCCTCGCATCATCGGCTTCACGTTGCCGCTGTCGCTCTACTTGGGCTTCTGCGCCGGCGTCTTCTCGCACAACCAGAACCACTGCCCGACGTTCAAGACGCGCAAGGCCAACGCGCTCTACGCGGCGTGGCTCTCGATCTTCTACGGGTACCCGACGTTCGCGTGGATCCCGACGCACAACTTGAATCACCACAAGTTCGTGAACAAGGCGGGCGACGCGACGATCACGTGGCGCTACTCGAAGAAGAACAACTGGACGGTGGCGTGGACGTACTTCTTCGTCTCGAGCTACTGGCAGTCGGGGCCGCTCAAAGAGTTCATGAAGAAGGCCAAGGCGAGCAACCCGTCGCTCCATCGGCAGATCGTGACGCAATACGCGACGGTGATCATCGCGCACGTTTCGCTCCTCGCGCTCGGCATCTGGTGGCGCGGACCGGTGATGGGCTTCGTCGTCTACTTCTTCGGCTTCGCGGTGCCGGCGCTCTTCGCGCTGTGGTCGATGATGTTCATCAACTACATCCAGCACGTCCACTGCGACCCGTGGTCCAAGCACAATCACTCGCGCAACTTCGTCTCGAAGCTCGGCAACTTCCTCGTCTTCAACAACGGGTTTCACACCGTGCATCACGAGGCTGCGGGGCAGCACTGGAGCCTCGCGCCGGCGGCCCACGCGAAGATCGCGAGCGAGATCGATCCGGCGCTCTGCCAGCAGAGCATCTTCGGCTTCTGCATCAAGAGCTACGTGCTCGCGCTCTTCAGCGAGCGCTTCAAGACGAAGCAGGTCGGACGCGCGCCGTACGATCCGCCGGACGGCCGCGTGCTCAACCTCGAGACCGCCGAAGTGCAGGCCGCCGAAGCCGGCGTCAACGCCTCGATCGCGTAGTCGCCCGCGCGTCTTCGTCGCAGCTGACTAGACGCGCGCGATCGTTCGCGCGGAGACGACGAGGAAACGCGCGCCGAGGACGATCGACACGGCGACGAGACCGCCGGTGACGCCCCACCAGAGGCCGCTCGCGCCCCAGCCGAGACCGAAACAGAAGAAGAGCGCGAGCGGTAGGCCGATGAGCCAGTGCGCGCCTACGACGGCGAGGAACGGCGCGCGAACGTCGCCGGCTCCACGCAACGCGCCCGCGGCGACGACTTGCACGCCGTCGAAGAGCTGGAAGATGGCCGCGATGAACAGGAGCTGGGCGCCGAGGATGATGACGTGCGGCTCGTCGGTGAAGACGTCGACGAGCCAGACGGGAACGAGCGCGAAGAGGATCGCCCACACGGCCATCGAACCGGCGCCGATCGCGATGCCGAGGAGCCCCGCGCGTCGCGGCGAGCGACCTTCACCTACGGCGATCCCGACGCGCACGGCGGTTGCTCCCGCGACGCCGAGCGCGCCCATGTACGTGAAGCTCGCGAGGCCGATCGCGACCTGATGCGCCGACACGACGCGCGCGCCGAGCTTGCCCGCGAGGAGCGCGATGAGCGTGAAGACGGCGTACTCCGCGAGCATCTGCATGCCGACGGGCGCACCGAGCTTCCCTACGAGGCGCATCGGAACGCGTGGTGCGCTCGCGCCTTCGCCGCGGAGACGCCACGCGGGCACGACGACGAACGCTGTCAGCACGAGCGTCGCGAAGCTGAGCGCCATCCCTGCGCCGAGCGCGCCGAGCCGTGGCAGCCCGAGCGGCGGAAGGTGCACCATTCGAAGCGCGTCGTCGCCGCGCACGAGCAAGCTGCACACGACGACGTTGAGGATGTTCGCGACGACCGAGCCGACGAGCGCGGGCGCCGTCGATCCGTGCGCTTGCAAGAAGACCTTGGCCGCGAGAAAGACGCCGACGAACGCCATCTGCGGCGCCTGCCCGATCACGAACGCGCGCGTCCGTTCGATGACGGGCTCCTCGACGCCGAGCGGCGCGAGCAAGTACGTCACGCCCATGGCGACAGCGAGCGACGGCAGCCACACGAGCAAGCACGCGCGCAACGTCGTGAGCAGCCCTTGCCACGCCCGCCCCGGATCCTTCGCGCCGAGCGCCTGCGACGCGAGCGGCTCGAGCCCCGTCGCGAGCCCCATCGAAATCGTCACCGCGGCGAAGCCGATCGCGCGCCCCATCGCTGCGCCCGCGAGATCGTCGATCGAGACGTGACCGAGGATCGCGGTGTCGACGAGCGACATCGCGATGAGCCCGAACTGCGCAAGCGCGATCGGCCACGAGAGCCGCACGATCTCCCGGAGCTCGCGCGACGTGGCGAGCGGCGCGGCCTTCTCGAGGAGGATGGCGTCGGTCACGCGGAGAAGACGGCGGAGCGCATGCGCGCCTGACTACGTGCGCCCGCCGCGCGAGGTCGAGCCAACGTTCGTGCGGTGCGCGATCGCCGAGCCGAAGCCGCTCCCCGACGTCGAGTCGCTCGGAGCCAGCGATCCTGTTTGCGTCGCGAAATCTTGTGCGCCGGGCGTGACCCGACGCGCAGTGAAAATCTCGACCGAACCGGGAGAGCCGGTCGCGCCGAGCGCGCCGATCGCGAGTTGCCCCGTCGTGACCTCGTGCACCGCAGCCCCGAAGCCCGACGTGCCCCCGGCGTCGAGGCGCTGCGTGGCGAACGACTCCACGGCGAACGTACCGCCGTGATAGAGGTACGCCGCTCCGAGCCCCATCGCGCCGCCGGTGCGCGCGCCGATGACGACGTCGTCGAACCCGTCGCCGTCGAGATCGCCCGCGCATCCGACCGCGCTGCCGTAGTGCCCGGCGCCGAGGTCCGGATAGATGAGGACGTGCGCCGGTGAATCGGCGAGCCCCTTCGCGTTGCCGAGGTAGACGAAAGCGTTGCCTCCGCCGCGGTTCATGTCGGGCGCGCCGACGACGAGATCGGCGAAGCCGTCGCCGTTGACGTCGCCTGCCGACGCGAGCGATGCGCCGAACGACGAGCTGACTGGGCCGGCGAGGCGCCACGAGACGGAGTCGAGCGGCTTGTCTCGGTCGCCGCGGTAGAAGTAGACCAAGTGCGGCTCGCCGATGTCCGTGATGATCGCGTCCGCGAGGCCGTCGCCGTCGACGTCTCCCGACGCAGCGGGAATCGCGCCGTGCGCGAGCGTCTTGGCGGGCTCGGTCGCGATGCCGTTCGCGCCGCCGAGGAACAGGTCCGCGCCGACGAGGACGTCGCCGTAGCCGTCGCCGTCGACGTCGCCGAGGCCCGCGACCGCGTCGGTCGATGCGTGCAGTCGCCGAGGTGCGGCGGCGTCGAGTCCGTTCGCGCCGCCCATGTAGACGAGCGCGGCGCTGCTGTCGCCGACGCGCGCGCCCACGACGAGATCGCCGAAGCCGTCGCCGTTGACGTCGACGGCGGTCGCGACGGACGAGCCGAGGCCCGGCGCGCTCGTCCCCGTGAGCGTGATCATCGGCGCGCCGATCTTGTCGGTCGAGTAGACGTCGACGTGGCCTTCGCCGCCGAGCGCGTGCGATGCACCGACGGCGATCTCCGGAATGCCGTCGCCGTTCACGTCGAGCGAGCCAGGACGCGCGCCGCCGCTCGTCGCGCGTGTCGTCCCGACGGTGAACTGCCACGTCGGCGTCACGCGCGTGGACGCGGAGCTGCCCGCGCGTCCGTGGAGCGACCAGAAGTACACGCCGCTGGTGAGGTTCGCCGACGGAGTGAAATGCGTTCCGACGACGTCGTGCGTCTCGACGACGTTCGCGCACGCGCGGTCACGGCACAGGGTGAGCACTGCGCCGTCCATCCCTGGTGCGAGGTCCCAAGTCAGCGTGGGTCGCGCCGAGAGCGACACCGACGTCGACAACGGCGCGAGCGCGTGAAACGTGTGGACCTTGGTGGGGGCTTCGCCGATCGGTAGCGTCGTGCGGCTGCCGCACGCGGCGCAGACCATCAGGCCGACAACGAGCGGCGCAGCGAAGAGAAAGCGCAGAAGCGTCATGCGCCGATCCATACCACCGAAGGGCGCTGTTGAAGCTCGCTGTGCGACCTTCGGAAGCACGTGAACCGTGAGTCACGTCACGATGCTTCTTCAGCCGCTCGCTTGCATGCACCAGATGAGACCGTCGCGTGTCTTCGACGACATTCCGCACTGGAATTTTCGAGGAGTGAGGCTCGACGTGCAGCTGGCGGTGAATCGCGCGAGTGTCCCTTTTTCGGCCATCGCTTGCGAGAACCCGTTGTAGAGCGCGTCGCGCTCGTCGGTCGTCATCGTGGTCGCGGGCATTCCTTGGCGCTTGGCCCAGTCGTCCGCGAAGACGACGATGACATGATCACGAAGCCGCTCGCACGCGGCGCCGCGAAGCTCGGGCGAGGCGAACTCGGGCTCGCGGAGCGGTGGCGGCGCGCGCTGCGCGGCGGGCGGCG
>JAYVXB010000234.1:0-6619 GCA_043785585.1 Deltaproteobacteria bacterium
CGTGGACCGGCGTCGGGATGAATCCGAACGAAGCCAAGGTCCGCGCGTGCTGCTCGCGTTTGCAGATGACGATCACCGCGGCAGGCCAGATGGCGACGCCGGAGATGAAGGCGCTCCTCGGGCAGTGCAACGCGATCGCCGCCGCCGTGAAGGCGAACCCGAACGCACCCGAGCTCGCCGGGCTAAAATCGATCCCGGGCTGTTAGTCGTCGTCCGTCGGACGCGTCGTCAACGCGCGAAGTGATCGAAGCCGCGCGGTATGAGCTCGCGCTCCGCGCTGCCGGTGACGAGCGCGATGCCTTCGCCTGCGCGAAGCTCGCCGATTCGGACGAAGCCTTCGATCGCCACGTCGCTCGCGACGACGAGCGCGTAGTCCTCGCCGCCATGGAGCGCGAGCTCTAGAGCGTCCGCGCCGATCGCGGCCGCCGCGCGCACGAGGACGTCGCCGGCGTGAGCGAGGATCGCGCCGGCATCGAGGACGGCGCGAACGCCGCTCGCACGCGCGAGTTGCGCGACGTCGTGCGCGAGACCGTCCGACACGTCGATCGCGGCGTGCGCGACGGCGGCCATCTCCAAGCCGGCGTCGATGAGCGCGCGTGGTCGCTGCCACCGCGCGACCGCTTCGCCGACGCGCGCGTCGTCGATGCCCGCGACGAGCGCGCGAAGCCCGACCGCGGCGAGCCCGACGTCCCCCGCCATCCATAGCGCGTCTCCCGCCCGCCCCCCTCGCCTCTCGACGAAGCGCTCCGAGCGCCCGAGCCACGTCGTCGTGATCGAGACCTCCGAGCCGCGCGCGAGATTGCCTCCGACCATCGCCGAGCCCAGCGCATCCACCGCCGCGCGTTGCCCCCGGACGATCGCATCGAACGCGCCGTCATCAACGTCGTCCGCGAGGACCAGCGCGCCGAGCGCGCACCACGGCCTCGCACCCATCGCAGCGAGATCGCTCGCGGCGGCCATCGTCGCGCGCCACCCGACGTCGTGCCACGACACGAGCGAGCGTCGAAAGTGTGTCCCTTCGACCTGCGCGTCGACCGTCCACGCGAGCCGCTCGCCCGCACGCGATACGAGGACCGCCGCGTCGTCGCCGATGCCGACGTCGACCCCCTCGCACGCAGCACCGAACGAAACTGCGAGTCGCGCGACGCGCTCGAGCTCGGACGAGCTCACGGCGGCGGCGTCGACGCGGGGCCGTTGTGCGGCGAGCCTGTGGACGACGGAATCGAGACGACGAACTGCGTCCCCGTCGGCTCGTTTCCTTGGATGACGATCGTCCCACCGTGCGCCTCGACGAGTCGCTTGACGATCGACAGCCCGAGGCCGGTGCCTCCGTACTCGCGCGTCGACGACGAATCGACTTGGTAGAACGCGTCGAACACCTTGGTGCGTTCTTTCGTCGGAATGCCGATGCCCGTGTCGATGACGCGCACCTCGAGTCGCGTCTGCGTCGGCGCGAGCAGCGCGAAGCCGTCGTCGTCGCCGCCGCCCGTGGACGCATCGACCGTCCGCGCGCGCATCGTCACCGAGCCGCCCGCCGGCGTGAACTTGAGCGCGTTGTCGACGAGGTTGATGAAGACTTGCCGCAAACGCTCGGGATCGCCGCGCAGATCGGCGAGGTTTTGCCCGAGATCGACGACGAGCTTCACGCCCTTCTTTCGCGCGTTCGGCGTCAGCGTCGAGAGAACCTCGTGCAGGACGTTGCCGATCTGCACGTTCTTCTTCCGCATCGCCATCGTGCCGCTCTCGAGCTTCGAGAGATCGAGCAGCCCCATGATCAAGGCGAGCAGCTGCTCTCCCTTGTCGTGGATCGTCTTCACGAACTCGGCCTGCTCGGGCTGCAGATCGCCCGCGAGCCCCTCGGCGAGCATCTCGCTGTAACCGATGATCGACGTGAGCGGCGTACGAAGCTCGTGGCTCACGGTCGCGAGGAAGTTCGACTTGAGGCGGTCGAGCTCTTTGAGGCGGTCGTACGCTTCTTGGAGCTTTGCCGTCTTCTCCTCGAGCGCGCGATAGCTCTCGGTCACGCTCGCGAGATGCATCTGGCTCGTGAGCAGCGTCTTGTGTCCGCTGAAGAGAATGAGATCGAGCGCCGCCTTGAGGTGCGTCGCGACGCGCGTCACCGTCTCGGCCTTTGCGCGCGGCATCTTGAGGAGCAGGCTTCGTGCGCGCGCCTTGTCGAGCGACGGATCGATCTCGAGGAGCGACGCCGGAGCGTCTTGCACCGTCGCGGGCAAGAACGGACCGATGATGAGGCGGCCGATCCGCCGTCCTTCGTATTGGATCCCGATGATGCGGTACGCCGCGCCGGTGAAGCACGGATGCAGCACGTCGCCGTCGTCGCCCGGATCGTGCTGCTTGACCGCGCTCACCGTCGAGCCACACGCCTTGCGCCCTTCGACCGCGGTGTTCACGTACGCGCAGACCTCTTGCTCGGTCGATGCGTCGGCGAGCAGAAGTCCGTCCGCCGAGTAGATGCGCACGGCGATCCCGAACAGAGCGTGAAAGCTCTTGCAGAGCTCGTCGAGCGCCTCGCGATCGACGAGGTCCTCGAGCCGGAGGATCGCGTCCAGTGTGTCGACACCGCCGCCACCGCCACCGCCTCCGACGATCGCTCCCGGCGGGAAATCGGACATCGTCATGTCGGCACCCCCGACTTGCGATCGAGCGAGCCGCCGACGCACGCCGACAAGAGCGTCGGCACGTCCTGCTGCGCGCCGAGCTGCCGCGCCGCCATCTTGAGAAAGTCCGCGCGATCGATCCCGATCATCTTCGCGAGCTGATGCTCGGCGTCGAGCTTCTGCCACGTCACGTGGAGCAAGCCGAAGAACGACTCGAGCACGCCGCGTCCGGTCACCGCGCTCGCCGTGAACACCGGCTCGCGCCCGCGTCGCGCGAGCGCTTCGATCTCGTCGTTGGAGCGGACGTTCGGCAAATCGCGTTTGTTGAACTGAATGATGAGCGGAAAGTCTTTGAGCGAGAAGCCGAGCTCTTTGAGGTTCTCGCGCAGGTCGAGGAACGATGCTGCGTTGTGCTCGGTCTCCGTCAGCTGCGAATCCGCGATGAACGCGATGCCGTCGGCGCCCTGGAGCACGAGGCGTCGCGTCGACTGATGAAGCACCTGACCAGGCACGGTGAAGATCTTCACGCGCAGGCTCATTCCGCCGCCCGGGGTCGACGGTCGTCCTTCCGTCGCCTCCGCTTTGAAGACGAACGGCAACATGTCGAAGAAGAGCGTGCGATCGTCTTTTGTCTCGAGCGTCATCAACCGCCCACGACTCGACTCGGTCGTCAGCTGGTGCAGCGCACGCAAGTTCGTCGTCTTCCCGCTGAGCGCGGGACCGTAATAGACGAGCTTGATGGTGACTTCGCGGCCCCCGAAGTTGATCTGCATCGATCTTGAACGTCAAAGAATATCAGAAGGCGGCCGAGGCAAGGATTAGAATCCCCGTCATGCCGAAGACTGGCGCCAAGACGGCCACGCCGAAAGCATCCAAGGGCTCGAAACACGCGCTATCGGAGGGCGACGCCGCCCCGGATTTTTCCCTCGAAAGCGACGCGGGGAAACGGGTCACGCTCGCCGACTTTCGCGGAAAGACGCTCGTTCTCTATTTCTACCCGAAAGACTCGACGCCCGGCTGCACGCGCGAAGCCCAAGCGTTCGAGGTCGCGAAGCAGAAGCTCGCCAAGCGCGGCGCGGCCGTCGTCGGCGTGTCGAAGGACTCGATCAAGAGCCACTGCTCGTTCAAAGAAAAGTACGAGCTCTCGTTTCCGCTCCTGAGCGATCCGGATCTCGCGGTGCAGCGCGCATACGGCGTCTACGGCGAGAAGATGATGTACGGGAAAAAAATCATGGGGACGATTCGCTCGACGTTCGTCATCGACGCGAAGGGGAAGATCGCAAAGGTCTTCTCGCCGGTGAAGGTCGACGGGCACGCCGACGACGTGCTCGCGGCGGTCCAAGGCAGCGCGTAGGCGGCTGGATGATCGCCGAGGCGGCGCTCGTCTGGTTGGCGCAGGAGCCCCCGAGCGACGAGGCGCGGCGGGCGCTCGACGCATGGGGGAGCGCGCGCGACGTGCGACTCGTCGCACCCGCGGCGTCGACGTCGAAAGAGATCGCGACGGACTTTGCGATCTCGGATCGCGTCGAGCAGGAGCTCGATCGCGCGCGTGAGGCGATCGCCGCGCACGAAGTCGCGATCGCGGAGCGCGCGCTCGTGAACGCGGAGCGTGAGCTCCTCGCGCATCCCGAGCTGCCGCACGCGGCGTGGCTTCTCGCGGAGGTCGAACGCGCGTGGGCGGTGCGCTTCATGCGCATCGCGCCGATGGATGCGGACCGCGCAGAGAAGGCGTGGGCGCGCGCGGCGGCGCTCGATGGCGGGCGTGCGAGCGGCGTTGGGGAGCCACGCTCGGGTGCTCCGTCGCCGACGGTGAATGCGACGCTCGCGATGACGATGAGCGCGACGATGGTCGTGACGATCGACGGCGTCGTGATCACGCCCGGACCGATCGAGCGCGCCGCGGGCACGCACCAGGTCGTCGTCACGCGCGACGGGAAGACGGCGTGGGCGGCGTGGGTGACGATCGCGGACGGAGCGGTCGTCACCGTTCCGGATCTCGCCGGCGCGGCGTGCTCGACCGACGACGTCGCGCAAGCGCGCTTCACGAGTGACGGCGTCGACGCGCACGGTGTCCGCTGTCCGCGATGGATTGCCGCGCTCCCGTTCGGCTCGATCACGGCGGGCGCAGGCTCGACGATTCGCGTCGCGTCGTGCGAGAGAGAGCGCTGCGGACCGCTCCTCGAGTGGCGCGCGCCACGTGGCGGCGACTTCATCCCGGCGCCTCCGGGCGTGCCCCCGCTCCACTGGCCCGCGTGGGGAACGTGGACGCTCGTCGGCGCGGGTGCGGTCGCGGTCGGCGTCGTCGTCTTGGTCGCCACGGGAGTCTTCGCGCCCACCCACACCGAGACCCGCTTCGTGAACGGCGGCATAAAGCCGCAGGCCGCGACGTTTTCCTTCTGAACCCATTCGCGACTCGGCGGATCGGCGGAAAGGCCGCGATTGCGGACCCGGCCTCGCGTGCTTACGATCCCGATACCCTCATGGCCTACGCTCCCCAGCTCGACTTCAACGGTTACGTAGAGAAACGAAAGGCTGAGCACGCGGGGGGTGGTGGCGACGCCACGACCGCCGGGCACGCCTACACGTACATCTCGGACAAGCAGACGCGCGAAGCCTTCGAAAGGGCAAAGCCGGTCGAGCTCGCGATGGCGGCCGCCGTGCGTGTCTTCAAGCAGGTCGGGCAGAACCAAATCCTCGGCAACGGCGTGCGCGTGTCCGAGCGTCAGTTCCCGCGCATCCACGGCCTCGTGCGCCGCTGCGCCGACACGCTTCAGATCGCGCAGCCGAACGTCTACATCGTGAACAACCCGATGCTCAACGCCGGCACGCTCGGGACGAACGAAGACTCGTTCATCATGATCCACTCCGGGCTCATCGATCATTACTCCGACGACGAGCTCCTCACGGTCATCGGTCACGAGTGCGGGCACATCCACAACTCGCACGTCGTCTACCTCACGACGCTCCACTACTTGACCAAGACGGCGAGCGTCCTCCTTCGCGTCGCGCTCGAGCCGGTCATCATCGCGCTTCGCACGTGGTCGCGCCGCGCCGAGATCACCTGCGACCGCGCCGGCATGCTGTGCAGCGGCGACGAGGTCCACTCGCGACGCGCGCTGGCCAAGCTCGCGCTCGGATCGAAGCGCCTCTACGACGAGTTCAACATCGACGCGTTCCTCGAGCAATACGAAGAGGGCAAGCAGGGGCTCGGGCGGTACATCGAGGTGCTCGCGAGCCACCCGTGGTTGCCGAAGCGCGTGCTCGCGATGCGCGTCTTCGCCGAGAGCGCGCTCTATCGAAAGTCGGTCGGCCTCGACGTCGGTGACGTGGGTAACGGCAAGGGGCTGACGATGACCGAAGTCGACGATCGCGTGCGAGCGTTGCTCAAGGGGGATGCGTGAACGGCACCAACGGAGTGACGGCGCTCGATGGAGGCGAGGCGACTGCCGAAAAGAGTCTGCTCGATGCGTTCTTCGTTCGAAAGAACGACGTCACGCTCGCGCTCAAGGAAGTAAGCGCGGTCGCGAGCGACGTCGGCGCGAAGAGTCTCTGCGAGCGGATCGACACGCAGCTCGTCGCGAAGCTCGACGAGGATCGCTTTCACCTCGTGGTGGTCGGCGAGTTCAACCACGGCAAGACCACGTTCGTGAACGCGCTGCTCGGCGAGGGCGCGCTCGCGACGGGCGTGACGCCGACGACGGCGGCGATTCATCACCTCAAGTACGCCGAGCGCCCCGAGGCGTCGGTCGTGTACGCGTCGGGTCGGCGCGAGTCGATCGACTTCGCCGAGGCGAAGAAATTCGCGGTCGGCGGCAGCGGGCATCCCGAAGAGGTCGATTTCCTCGAGATCGGCTACCCGGCGGCGCTCCTCAAAGAGCGCATCTTGCTCGTCGACACGCCCGGCGTGAACGATCTGTCGCTCCAGCGATCGGACATCACGTACAGCTACATCCCGCGCGCCGACGCCGTGCTCTTTCTCCTCGATGCGGGGCAGATCTTGA
>JAYVXB010000235.1:0-6619 GCA_043785585.1 Deltaproteobacteria bacterium
CGTCGCGGCGACGACCGCGAGCATCCCTGCCGCGCCGAGCTCCGCGGACGATGCATCGCGCGCGACGAGGAGCGCGCCGCCCGCGACCATGAGCGCCACCGCGAGCGCCACGCGCCACCCGATCGGCTCGCGAAAGAAGACGCGCGCGAGCAAGACGGTGAACACTGCCTCCGAGTTGAGAAGGAGCGACGCGCTCGTCGCGCTCGTCCGCTGAAGTCCCCACGCGAGAAGCGCCGGCGCGACCACCGCGCCAGCGATCGCGACGAGCACGAGCCGCGGGAGATGCGCACGACGCGGCGCGGACTCGCCTCGCGACGGACCAACGAACGCCGCCACCGCCGCGCCTGCATAGAGGAGGCACGCCGTCGTCAGCGGCCCTGCGTCGTGCCCGAATCGCTGCACGAGCGGCGTCGTCGCGCCGAACGCAAACGCCGAAGCGAGCGCGAGGAGCGCGCCCGAAAGAAACGGCGAGCGCGTCACGCGCGCTTCAGGGCGAGACCGTCGAAGCTCGGATGGGCGTCGGTCATCGACTCCTACGTTCTCGCCGACGAGGGACGCCGTCAACGGCGGAAGCTTTTCGCGACGCACGACGTACGCTCTTCGGTACCGATGCGACTTCCCATCCGCCACTGTTCGTACGTCGTGACCGCGATCGCGATCGGTGTGGTCGTCGGGTGCAGCGGGACGTCCGCCACGATCGAATCGTCGGACGGCGGCACGTCCGGCGACGGAGGCGGTGGCGACGACGGCTCGACCGGCTCCGACTCCGGCACGCACGACGGATCGCCGTTCATCGATGCGGGGAGCTCCGACGGCGCGACGCACCTCGACGGCGCAACGCGCGACTCGTGCGCGCGGCAATGCGCCGGTCGCCAATGCGGCGACGACGGCTGCGGCGGATCGTGCGGCGTCAGTCCAGGCGGCGGGACGTGCGACCCGCAAGGTCGTTGCGCCGCGCCGTGCATGCCGTTCTGCGGATCGATGGTGTGCGGCAGCGACGGGTGCGGCGGATCGTGCGGCACCTGCCCGACGCGCTACACGTGCGTCATCAACGGCACGTGCCAGCTCAATCCGGGCAGCGTGTGCGGCAACGCGACGTGCGGATCGGCGGCGTCGTGCTGCCACTGCAACGGACAGCCGCTCTGCTACGCGCTCCCGCCCGGCTCGACGTGCGCGAGCCTCGGCGCGGGTTGCAACTAGGCCTCACGACATCCCGACACGCTGAGCAGACGCGCCTCCGCCTCGCCACGCCACGCGCTCACGTCGCAGCGAGGATCATCTCCGCTGCCTTCTCGCCGATCATGATCGTCGGCGCGTTCGTGTTCCCACCGACGATGGTCGGCATCACGGACGCATCGGCGACACGAAGCCCCTCGATCCCTCGAACGCGGAGCTGCGCGTCGACGACGGCCTCGGCGTCGCTCCCCATCTTGCACGTCCCGACCGGGTGAAAGAGCGTGTTGCACCTCCGTCGGATCTCGACGCGGATCGTCTTGTCGTCGTCGGCGTCGCAGAGCGGCGAGAGCGATTCGCCGCGGCAATGATCGAGCACCTTCGATCGCGCGATGCGCTGCGCGAGCCTGACGCCGTCGACGAGGACGCGCATGTCGTCGTCGTCGGAGAAGTAGCGCGGATCGATCGCAGGGGCCTGCGCGGGATCGCCGCTCTTCAAGGTGATCGTGCCGCGGCTCTTCGGATAGAGGAGCACCGGAAGGATCGAGAAAGCGCAGCCTTTCGGCAGGAAATTTTCTTTGTCGAACGAGACCTGCGTGCTCGCCACCGGCAGGAAATGAAACTGCAGATTGGGGCGCTTCTCTTCCGGGCGCGTGCGGACGAAGCCGCCGCTCTCGGCGCTCGTCGACGCGAGCGGTCCCTTGCTCGTCAGTGCCCAGCGCGCGAGCCAGCCGAGGAGGTTCACCGGGCTCACGTTCGGCGCGATGCCTGCTTTGTCGGCATGCGCGACGTTGGCGAAGACGTGATCTTGCAGGTTCTTGCCGACACCCGCGACGTCCGCGACCACGTCGACGCCACGCGCGCGGAGCTCGTCGGCGGGACCGATGCCCGAGAGAAGGAGCACGTGCGGCGATCCGATCGCGCCGGCCGACAAGACCACTTCGCGCGACGCGCGCGCGAAGTGCGTCTTGCCTGCGCGCTGGTAACGAACGCCGACGGCGCGCCCTTTCTCGACGACGACGCCGTGGACGAGCGCGCCCGTCTCGACGACGAGGTTGGGGCGCGACATCGCGGGCTGGAGGAACGCGACCGACGTGCTGCATCGCGCGCCGTCGCGGATCGTCATCTGAAATCTCCCGACGCCTTCTTGCTCCGCGCCGTTGAAGTCGGCGTTCGCGCGCGCCTCGATGGCGTCGCGCGCGGCGTCGACGATGAGAGCGCTCATCGCGTTCGCGTCGATGTCGTCGACGTCGAGCGGTCCGTCCGCGCCGTGGAACGCATCGCTGCCACGTGCGTTCTTCTCGGAGCGCTTGAAGATCGGGAGGACGTCGTCGTAGCCCCAGCCCACGTTTCCGAGATCGCGCCACTCGTCGTAGTTCGATCGATGCCCGCGCATGTAGACCATGTAGTTGATCGAGCTGCATCCCCCGAGCACCTTGCCGCGCGGCCAGTGCATCTCGCGGTCGTCCATCTTCGGCTGCGGCGTCGTGAAGAACGTCCAGTCGAAGCGGTTGCGCCAGAGGAGCCCGACGAGCCCGGGCGCGCGAACGCGAAGCGCGCGATCGCTGCCGCCGGCTTCGAGGAGGAGCACGCGCGTCTTCGGGTCTGCGCTCAGTCGGTTCGCGAGAACACACCCCGCAGAGCCCGCGCCCACGATGACGTAGTCGAACGGCATGGATGAATTTTAGTCTAGAAGTGTCGTCAGGAGGAACATTGCGCGGATCCCAACGCTGCGGAGCTTCGTCGTGCGACCTCGCGTTCACGCCCACGGGCGCTCACTTCCAGCGAACCGCGAACTCGCAGTGCTCGTCGCCGCGGGCGCGGCAGCGCGCGTGCGTGACGCGCGGCTCTTTCGCGCCGACGAGCTCGAACATGCGCCCGACGTACGCGGTGATGTTCGTGCACCACGTCTCGTCGACGATGCCGACGCCGACGAGGGTCGCCTCGGCGCCGTTCTCGACACGTCGCACGTGCCACTTGCCGGTGTCGAAGAACCGCGACCAGTATTCGGCCGCCTTCTCGAGCACGAACGCGGGATTCGCCATGCGCAAGAACGCACGGTGGATGCGCGTGAGATCTTCTTCCGCGGCGTGACGCCCGGTCGACTTCACGATGTTCGGCTCCTCGCTTTCGAACACGGCGCGGATCGCGCGGATGAGCCGCACCTGGAGCGCGTGATCGTACCAGCCGACCGCGATGATGCTCGCGATGACGGCGCGATCTTCGGGCGTGAGCGTGGTGAGCACGCGCTGCCAGCCCTCTTCGCCGTAGTGAGCGACGATGTAGTGGCGGTCGTGAAGGAACGTCGTGCCCTTCGCGCGCGCCATCCGACGAGCGTAGCCCGGAAAGGAGTCGAGGCCCGCTGCGAGCGAAGGGAGTCGTCGTCGGTGGAGGTGCAAGGTCCGGGCAGCTGCTTCTATCCTGCGTCCATGCCCGTCGTTCGCGCCCTCGCCTTCCTCGCGCTCATCGTCCTAGGCTGCGCGGTGCCCGAGAGACCGCCGCCGAGCGTTCCTTCGACCGCGACGCCGCCCCCGCACGTGCCGGACGTCGCGCTCCCGCGCTCGCCGGTCGGCGAGCGTTTGACCGCGTGGCTCCATGCGGTCAACGACGCGACAGAGGCCGAGACGCTCCATTTCTACGAGACGAGCTACGCGCGCACGGCGCTCGATGTCATGTCCGCGAAGCAACGCACCGAGGTCGTGCACCGGACACGCGCCGACGCGGGCAGGCGCCGCGTGCGCCGCGTCGAGCGCGCGACCGATTTCGAAATCGTGGTCCTCGTTCAGTTCGACGTCACCGAAGAGTGGGGCCGCGCGTTCCTCGCGGTCGATCCGACGCCGCCGCATCTCCTCGTCGAGAGCCGCGGCGCGCCGGCAGATCCTCCCGACGGCCATCCTCCGCTCGACGACGCCGCCATCGCCGTCGCGCTCGACGCGTACACCGCGAAGCTGGTCGCGCGCGAGCTCTTCTCCGGCTCGGTCGCGATCGCGAAGAACGGAAAGATCACCTACGAGCGCGCCTACGGCCTCGCAAGCCGGGCGTTCGGCTCGTCGAATCGGGCCGACACGAAGTTCAACCTCGGCTCGATGAACAAGATGTTCACGGCCGTCGCGATCGCGCAGCTCGTGCAAGCGGGGAAGCTCACGTACACCGATCCGATCAAGAAGCACCTGCCGGACTACCCGAACGCGTCCGCCGCCGAGAAGATCACGATCCACCATCTGCTCACGCATACGTCCGGCCTCGCCGACTACTTCACCGAGACGTACGAGCACATGGCGAAGAACGAGCTCCGCGCGATCGCCGACTATTTCCCGCTCTTCGTCGACAAGCCGCTCGACTTCGAGCCGGGAGCGAAGTTTCGGTATTCGAACGCCGGATTCATGGTTCTCGGCGCGATCGTGCAGCGCGTCTCCGGCGAGGACTACTTCGAGTACATGCGCCGCCACGTCTACGCTCCGGCCGGCATGACGAGCACCGACGCCTACGAAATGGATCGCGACACACCGAACCTCGCGATCGGCTACACGCGCGACGGCTCGCACGCGACGCCGCGCGAGTGGCAGAACAACCTCTTCCTCCACGTCGTCAAGGGCGGCCCCGCGGGCGGCGGGTTCTCGACCGTCCGCGATCTCGCCCGCTTCGCTGACGCGCTCGCGCACGGCAAGCTGCTCGAGCCTGCGCAGGTCGCGACGGTGTGGTCGCCGAAGGTGGACACGGGTTGGGGCGCCGGAGAGAAATACGGCTACGGCTTCACCGAGCGGCACGTCCGCGGCGTCCGCTACGTCGGTCACGACGGCGGCTTCTCGGGCATCAACGCGACCCTGCAGATGTTCCCCGACCTCGGCGTCACCATCGCGGTGATGGCGAACTACGATCCGCCTTCTGCGCAGCGCGTCGGTGCGAAGGCGCGAGATCTCGTGGTGCCGTGACGCGGGGCGATCGGCGTCGCGGTCGCGACTGCGCGCGTCCGACGGCCGCGAGGTGAGCTTTAATTCGGCGACGGGAAGTTTCTCTTCACGAAGCAGAGCCCATCCGAGTTGAGATGACCCTGCGTGCTCTGGTTGTACGTCATGAAGTCGCGGTAGTCGCGCAGCGCCGCAGCGGGTTGCGCCGACGGATTCACCGGAACGTTCAGCGGATCGAAGCTCATCGTCCCCGCCTTCGCGGTGTACGTCGCGACGCACGAGCGCCACGGCAGGTCGACGCCGGCTTTGTCTTTGAACGCGGTGAAGTCGACCCCGACGACGTCGTCGAGCGTCGCCATCGGCGTTCCCGCGTCGAGCCCGACGAAGCGCGCCGCGATCGGATCGAAGTGAGCAGGCGAGTCGTGCACCGCGGTCTCCCAAAAGGGATGGTCCGTGTGAATCGTCACCTGCGCGACGACGAACGTCCCCGGCTTCGGCTGCACGCCGCGCTGATGCTCTTCGTTCGCGAATGGAGCCGCCGGATCGTTGTCCGGGTTTTGGCAGTTCACGTACGTGGTCGGCGATGCGAAGCCGAGCTTGAAGTCGACGGTCTTCGGCAACTTCGTGAAGTCGTACGTCGTCGTCGGCGACGTGCACGCTGCGCCCTTGAAGGTCGCGGTGCCGACGTACATCACCGCCCAGCCGTTCTTGACCATGTCGGCGTAGTCGCGAAGCCCGTCGTCGTCGAGGTTCACGTTTTGCGCGTCGCACGTTGCCGCGACCGTGTCGAAGCCGAAGGCGTAGCGCCGCGTCGTATCGAACGCGGCGCCTCCGTTCTTGTTCTGGTTCGAGATCGCGGCGATCGCGACGGCCTTCTCGTCGGTGCCGCCCTTTCCTGCGAGCGGTCCCCCCTTGTGCAGATCGATCGCCCACGGCCCGTTGGCTTCCGCGACGACGCCGTCGGTCTGCGATTGATCCGTCGGCATCTTGTCCGGGTTGCCTGCGACTCGAATCTTGTCGACCGTCACGAGCAGACGAGTGAAGCGCACCTCCCATCCGTCGACGAACGCGACACTGTTCGTCGTCGCGGGCGGAAAGCCGTAGCCGCCGAGCGCGAGCACCTCGCCTGACGCGGTGAACAGGATCGCGCCGTTGCCCGGATTGGCGGGCGGCGCCGCGAAGCCCTTGAGGCAACCTCCGCCGTCGCCGAGCGGCCCCGAGTCGGACACCGCGGTGTCCGCGCCCGAATCGGGCGGTGTCTTCCCGCTGCTGCCGTCGTCGGTCGAGCACGCGGCGGTCAACGCGCCGGCAACGAAGGCGGCCGAGACGACGCCGAAGATGAAACGTGCAGAATGCATGACACGCCGCTCCTGTGATGCGTGAGGCATCGCAAAAATTTTCAGTGGACCCAGCGGAAGCGATACGTCTCGGCCGACGCGGCGCGCAGCGCACGAACCAGGTTCGCGTCGGGCTGTTCGATCGCGGCGTCGTTGAATCGGTAGAGGAGCGGTGCGTCGCTCGCCTTGTCGAGCCGTGCG
>JAYVXB010000236.1:0-6617 GCA_043785585.1 Deltaproteobacteria bacterium
TCCTGCCGCTCGTACTGCTGTTCGCCGTCTCGATCACCGGGATCTTCCTCACGCTGTCGACGCACGTCATGCGTGGCGCGCACTACGGCTTTCTCTCGCAGCTCCATGCCATCACCGTCATCTTCACGCTGCTCTATCTCCCGTTCGGAAAGTTCTTTCATATTTTCCAGCGACCGGCGCAGCTCAGCATCAAGTTCTACAAAGATGCCGGTGCGGCTGGCGAGCAGGCGCGGTGTGTCCAGTGCGACGAGCCGTTCGCGAGCAAGATGCACGTCGACGATTTGAAGCGCGTGCAGGCCGAGCTCGCGATCGGATTCGCGACGGCGACCACCCACTACCAAGACGTCTGCCCGTCGTGCCGGCGGAAGAACGTCGCCGTCGCCCAGGACGCCGTGTGGCGCGGCGCTCGGAGAGGAATCACCTGAACGATGGCGAAGCTGCCGATATCGATCCCCGAGCTCGTCGAGCGCTTCGGCCCGCATCCGAAGTCCGTACCCGCGGGGGGTTGGGCGCCGGTCGGCGAGCCCGATCGCGTCGTCAAGACGCACTGCTGCTTCTGCGGTCAGCAGTGCGGCATCCAGCTCAAGGTGAAAGGCGAAGAGGTCGTCGGCTTCGAGCCGTGGGAGGAGTTTCCGTTCAACCGCGGCAAGCTCTGTCCGAAGGGCGTGAAGAGGTACATGCAGGGGAGTCATCCGGATCGCCTGCTTGGTCCGGTCCAGCGCGTCGAAGGTCGCGGCTTCGAGCCGATCGGGTGGGACGTTGCGCTCGATCGAACGGCTGGCGAGATGAAGCGCATTCAGAAAGAGCACGGGCGCGACGCGTTCGCGGTGCTCTCCGGCGCGTCGCTGACGAACGAGAAGGCGTACTTGATGGGCAAGTTCGCGCGCGTCGCGCTGCGCACGGCGAACATCGACTACAACGGCCGGCTCTGCATGGTGTCGGCGGCGGCGGCGTCGAAGAAGATCCTCGGCATCGATCGCGCGGCGAACCCCTGGTCCGACATCCGCCAGGCCAAGTGCATCCTCATCGCCGGCGCGAACGTCGCCGAGTGCGCGCCGATCACCACCGAGTACATTTGGTCCGCGCGCGAGAAGGGGGCGAAGATCATCGTCCTCGATCCGCGCATGACGCCGATCGCGCGGACGGTCGATCTCTTCATCCCGGTCCGTCCGGGCGGCGACATCGGCGTCTTCAACGGGATGCTCCACGTGATGATCGAGCGCGGCTGGATTGATCGCGAGTTCATCGCCGCGCACACGACGGGATGGGAGAAGGTCGTCGAGGCGGTCGCGAAGTACACGCCGGAATACGCTGCGAAGATCGCCGGGGTCCCTGCGTCGATGATCGTGCGCGCCGCGGAGATGTGGGGGCCAGCGACGTCGAGCTTTCTACTTCACGCGCGCGGCATCGAGCATCACTCGAAAGGCGTCGACAACTGCATGGCGGCGATCAACCTCGTCGTCGCGACAGGGCGAATCGGTCGCGAGGGCTCGGGCTACGCGATGATCACGGGCCAAGGCAATGGCCAGGGCGCGCGCGAGCAAGGGCAGAAGTGCGATCAGCTTCCCGGGCAACGCGACATCGAGAACCCGGAGCACCGGAAGTACATCGCCGGAGTCTGGGACGTGCCGGAGGAGTCGATCCCGCGCAAGGGCGTGTCGGCGGTCGAGATCGTCGAGAAGATCCACGCCGGCGAGATCAAAGGGCTGCTGCTCCTCTGCTTCAACCCGATGGTGTCGCTCCCCGATCAGAATTTCGTTCGCGAGGCATTGGAGAAGCTCGAGCACTTCGCGGTGATCGATTTCTTTCTCTCGGAGACCGCGCGTCACGCGGACGTCGTGTTCGCCGGCTCGCTCATGGAGGAAGACGAAGGGACGACGACGAACGTCGAAGGGCGCGTCATCCATCATCGCAAGGTCGTGTCGCCGCCGGGCGAGGCGCGCGAAGACTGGCGCGTCATCCTCGGTCTCGCGGAGCGACTCGGACAGAAAGAACGCTTCGCGTACACGTCACCGAAGGAGATCTTCGAAGAGCTGCGCGTCGCCTCGAAAGGCGGTGTGTCCGACTACTACGGGATCACGTGGGAGCGCATCGACGCCGAGGACGGCGTCGCGTGGCCGTGCCCATCGCTCGATCATCCGGGGACGCCGCGCCTCTACGAAGGCGGGCGCTTCGGTCACCCGGACGGCAAGGCGCATTTCGTACCCGTCGAGTGGCGACCCGCAGCAGAAGAGACCGACGACGAGTACCCGATCGTCCTCACGACAGGGCGCGTCGTGTCGCAGTTTCTCTCCGGTACGCAGACGCGACGCATCGGCGCGCTGGTCGATCAGACGCCCGAGCCGTTCTGCGAGATTCACCCGCGTCTCGCCGAGAAGCTCGGCATCGTCGACGGCGATTTCGTCGAGGTCGCGAGCCGGCGCGGATCGACCACGGTGAAGGCAATGATCGTGAAGACGATCCGCCCCGACACGGTCTTCATTCCCTACCATTGGCCCCACGCGCGCGCCGCGAACAACTGCACGATCCGCGCGCTCGATCCAATCTCGAAGATCCCCGAGTACAAGATCTGCGCAGTCCGCGTGAAGAAGGCGCCGCGTCCCGACGACGCGATGGCGCGCCTCTCGACGAGTGCGGGTGGCGTCGCGTGAGCGATCTCGCGTTCTTCATCGATCCGTCGCGCTGCATCGGTTGCCGCGCGTGCGTGCAAGCGTGCGAGGAGTGCGACACGCATCGCGGGCAGTCGATGATTCACCTCGAGACGATCGAGCGCCGCGAGAGCGTGCAGACGGCGCCGCAGATTTGCATGCACTGCGAGGATCCCATCTGCGCGCGCGTGTGTCCCGCCGACGCGATCAAACAGACTCCCGACGGCGTCACGCAGTCGTCGCTCAAGCCGCGGTGCATCGGTTGCTCGAACTGCGTGCTCTCGTGCCCGTTCGGCGTGCCCCGCTACGAGGTCGGCATCGATCAGATGATGAAGTGCGACTACTGCTACGACCGCACGAGCGTCGGGAAGAAGCCGATGTGCGCGACGGTCTGTCCGTCGCAGGCGCTGACGTTCACGACGGCCGAGGAGATCGCGCGCACGCGGGAAGGGATCGCGATCGACGAGTGGCGGTTCGGCGACGAAATCGTGCGGACGAAGGTGCGGGTGATCGTGCCGCGCGAGGTAAAGCGCCTCGACGTCGGCCTCGTGCCGCTTCGCATGAAGGACGGTCGCCCGGCGTCGGCGCCGGTCGATCCGACCGACGTGGCATTCCTCTTGGAAGGAGACTGACCGCGATGTCCGAAGCGAAACGAGCACGCCTCCCGAAGTGGCGAGAGGACTTCCCCGTGAAGTGGGAGGACGATCACTACGTCACGCGACGCGAGCTCACGAAGTTCCTCACGCTCGGCTCGGCCCTCCTCGCGGGCGCCAACGTCGCCGTGGCTATCGCGGCGTCGCGCCGCAAGCCCGAGACCTTCGAGCCGAAGCGCATCGCGTCCGCGGCTGCGCTCACGCCCGGTCAGTCGATCCTCTTCCGCTACCCGAGCGACGCGGATCCGTGCGTCCTCGTCCGCATGCGCGACGGGACGCTCGCGGCGTTCTCTCAAGTGTGCACGCACCTGTCGTGCGCGGTCGTCTACCGCGCCGACGAAGAGCGCCTCTTTTGTCCATGCCACAACGGCGCGTTCGCATGTGCTGGTGGCCACGGCGGCGCGCGCCCCGTCGCGGGTCCACCCGAGCGACCGCTCCCGCGCATCGCGCTCGACGTTCGCGGCGACGACGTATGGGCGATCGGAGTCGAGGTCTGACGATGGACGCCCGAAAACAGGGAATCACACTGTTCAGCGCGACGTGTTTCCTCGTCGGGATGCTCGTCGTCATTCAACTATGGCTACTCAGCGCGTCGATGGACGAGCTCTTCGCGGGCGACGCATCATCGAGCGCGCGCGCCGCGGTCGCGTCGACCGTTCTCTTCGTCGCGAACTTCGGGCTGGTCCGCTACGTGCTCGGGTTCGATCGCCGCTTGCGGCGGGCGATTGGCGATTGACGAGGAGCGAGAGTCATCATGGACGAGAAGAATCGTGGCGCCACTCTGCAGCTCATCATGGGCACCGGCGCGTTCTTCGTCTGCTTCGCCGCGTTCGGATCGGTGTCCGCGATGATGCCGATCTTGCGTCAGCGCCTCGCACTGTCGCCTGTGCAAGTCAGCATCGGGATCGCGATCCCCGTGCTGCTCGGCAGCCTCGGTCGCATCCCGCTCGGGCTCCTCGCGGATCGCCTCGGCGGGCGGCGCGTGTTCCTCGGCGTGCTCGCGGCGTCGGCCCTCGCGGTCAGCAGCGTCGCCTTCGTCTCCAGCTACGCGATGCTCCTGACGTGCGGGTTCTTCCTCGGGATCGCGCTCGCGAGTTTCTCGGTTGGCGTCGGAATGGTGTCCGGTTGGTATCCGCCGAAGAAGCAAGGAATGGCGCTCGGCGTCTACGGTGCGGGCAACGCGGGGCAGTCGCTCGCCGCGTTCGGCGCCCCGATCGTCGCGCGTTCGCTCGGCTTCGAGTGGGCTTTCTGGACGTTCGCGATCCTCGTCGTCGTGTGGCTCGTGCTCTTCGCTCTCTTCGCTCGCGACGCGCCACGCACCGGTCCACCAAAGCCGCTCCGCGAGATGCTCGCGCCGTTGCGCGATCGCAAAAGCTGGACGCTGAGTCTCTACTACTCGCTGACGTTCGGCGGCTTCGTCGCGATGGCGATGTACCTACCGATCTTTCTCACCGACACGTTCCATCTGACTCCCGAGGACGCGGGCCTTCGCACCGCGGGATTCGTCGCCCTCGCGACGGCCATGCGGCCAGTCGGCGGCGTGCTCTCGGATCGCATCGGCGGCCGGTCCGTGCTGCGCATCGTCTTCCCGCTCACCGCCGTCGCAGCCGTACTGCTCGCGATCCCGAGCATGCCTCTCTTCACCGTGGGAGCCCTCGGCATGGCGGCGGCGATCGGTCTCGGCAACGGCGCCGTGTTCAAGCTCGTCCCCGAATATTTCCCGAAGGCGGTCGGAAGCGTCACCGGCTTGGTTGGCGCCGCCGGCGGACTCGGCGGATTCTTTCCGCCGCTCCTTCTCGGTATCGACAAGCAAGTCACCGGGAGCTTCGCCATCGGGTTCGTCCTACTCGGCGTCTTCGCGATCTCCTGCGCCGCGGTGCTCTGGGCGAGCGCCCGCACACCCACGACGGCCTGAGACAATCAGCGGCACGCATCTTGGATGGCGGCTAAACGAATGCAGCATCACCTACAGCTCGAAGGCGAGATCCCGCAGCGCACGATCGGGGCCTTGCCCGTCGCGGCGAAAGGGTTTCGTCCGTTCTTCTTCCTCGCTGGCGCGTTCGCCGTGGCGATCCTGCCTTTGTGGATGCTCGCGCTCCTCGGGCTGGCGAATCCAGGCACGTACCTCGACGCCGTCTACTGGCATGCGCACGAGATGGTCTTCGGCTTCGCGGTCGCGGTCATCGCGGGGTTCTTGCTGACCGCGGTCGGCAACTGGACGAAGCGCGAGACGCTCGTAGGGGCGCCGCTGCTCGCGCTCGCAGCGCTCTGGCTCTTCGGGCGAATCGCGCTGAGCGGCGCCGATCTGTTTCCGCGCTGGATGCCCGCGGTCGTCGATCTCGCCTTCTTGCCCGCGCTCGCCGTCGTGCTCGGCCGCTCGCTCGTGGTCGCGAGCAACAAACGCAACTTCGTCATGCTGGCGATCCTCGCGGCGCTCTTCGTCGCGAACCTGACGATTCATCTCGACGTGTTGGGCGTGCTTCCGGGATGGCGTCGTCGCGGCAGCCTCATCGCCGTCGACATCGTCGTCCTTCTCATCGTCGTGATGGCGGGGCGCACCTTTCCGATGTTCACGCGCAACGCGACCGGTCAAACGAGCATTCGCTCGATGCCGATCCTCGACGCGCTCAGCATCGGCGCGATGGCGCTCCTCTTGGTCCTCGATGCGGCGGCGCCCGACCGCGCGCTCACGGCGATCGTATCGGCGATCGCCGGCGTGCTCGCCGCGATTCGCACCGCCCACTGGGGAGCGCGTCGTTCGTTCGGGACGCCGCTCTTGTGGATCCTGCACGTCGGCTATCTCTGGATTCCGGTCGGCCTCGTGCTTCGCGCGCTCTCGGCGATGACGGCATCCGTGCCGGCGTCGATGGCGACGCACGCGCTCACGGTCGGCGCGATCGGCGCGCTCACGCTCGGCATGATGTCGCGCGTCGCGCTCGGTCACACGGGGCGCATGCTCACGACGTCGAGACCGGTGGTCGCGTCGTTCGTCCTCGTGACGCTCGCCGCGATCGTTCGCGTGTCGGGTCCGCTCGTGGGGGCCGCGCACTACCGCACGACGGTGTTCACCGCGGGAACGTTGTGGACGTTCGCGTTCGCGCTCTTTCTCTTCGCGTACGCGCGCATCCTCGTCTCACCGAGGGTCGACGCGAAGCCGGGATAGCGCTCTCTACGCGACGCTGCGAAGCTCCTCGAGGTGCGCAGGTCGATGGACCACGAAGCCCTCGTGAAGCGTCGAGACGAACCCCTCTTTGCGCCAGCGACTCATCGTGCGGATCGTCGTCTCGATCGTCGCGGAGACGACGACCACGTCGAC
>JAYVXB010000237.1:0-19640 GCA_043785585.1 Deltaproteobacteria bacterium
GGCGACGGCTTGTTCGTGCTGCGCGAGCTCGCAAAGCGCGGCGCGCGCACGGCGACGCTCGTGCTCACGACGTTCGACGACGAGAACGCGGCGCTTCGCGCGATCGAAGCAGGCGCGCGCGGTTGGCTCTTGAAGGACGTGACGCTCGAGCGGCTCGCGTCCGCGGTGCGCACGCTCGCCGCGGGCGGAACGCTCCTCGCGCCGGGAATCAGCGAAGAAGCGCGACGCCGCGTTCCGAAAGGCGCACCCGACGACGACGTCACTGCGGCCGCGACGATGACGGCGCGCGAACGCGAGATCCTCCGCTTGCTCGCCGGCGGCTATTCGAATCGTGAGATCGCCGCCGCGCTTCACGTCGCCGAAGGCACCGTGAAGAACCACGTGTCGAGCATCCTCGCGAAGATGGGCGTGCGCGATCGCACGCGCGCCGTGTTGAAGGCCGCCGAGCGCGGCTACATCTGATTTCGTGACTTCCGGCACATGTGCGCGCCGCGCGCGCGCGGCATCTTCGTGCGATGTCGCGCGTGCTCGTGGTCTTTCGTGGTCGCAAGTTCGGAAGCCTCCTCGCGGGGCTCTCGTTTCTCGTAGCTTCGGTGAGCGGCGTCCTGAGCTTCGTTTCCGCGTACTCCGAGCGTCTCGCGGGCGTACACACGATCGCCGGCTTCGCGTTCGTCATCGCGGCGGCGATCCACATCGCGCACAACGGCGGAACGTGGCTTCGCTACGCGCGCGTCGATCGATTGCGTCCGAGCGCGCCGTTCGTCGTCACGTTCGCGATCGTGGCGGCACTTCTCGCGGTGTCGATCACGCGCGTGCGCCCCGTCGAAGCGCTCCTTTCGTGGGGCGCGGCGATGCGAAACGCCGGCGTCCCGAAGCGAACGACGTACGACACGATCGCGCTCGATCGACGCGGTACAGGCCCGCTCCTCACGGTCGACGTCAAAGCCGGTCCATGGTTCGACTTCGTCGAGCCGACGTACGGCTTTCGCATCACGCCGCAAATGGCCGTGTGGATCGAGGACGAGAGCGGCCAGTTCATCGAGACGCTCTACGTGACGCGCGACGAAGGTCGCGCCGGCTACGACGAAGGCGACGAGAAGCACACGCTCTCACCGCGCCCCGCCGCGCTCCCGGTATGGGCGCACAAGCTCGGCGTCGTTCGCGACGCGAACCCGCTCCGCGCGTCGCATGCGCCCGCGCCCGACGTCGTGACCGCCGCGAGCCCGACGGACAACGTGTACCTCGACGCACGCGCGCACACGAAGCCGGGACAGCGCTTCGCCGTGCTCGTCGAGCTCAATAGCTCGTTCGACTACAACGACCACTATCGTCCCGACTCGTTCCCCGACGAGCCTGGATATGCCGACGGCGGCAATCCCGCACAGCCGTCGGTCGTGTACCGCGCGTGGATCGAGCCGGATGGCTCGCGCTTCGTCGTGATGACGCCGATCGGACACGGGCATCACGCGGGCGCGAACGGCGACGTGGATCCCGATCTGTCGCATCACACGACCGCGCTACAGATCGTCGATCGCGTGCTCGTAGAGGTTCGGCGCGAAGGCGGCGTTTGAGCGGTACCCGCGCGGCGCGCCGTCACATCCCACGCGGACTATTTCGCCCGGAGTGTCGTACACTTTGGGTCGTGCCCGCGGTCGCGACCGAGGTCGTGCCCGAGATCGCCCCCGAGGTGATGCCCGCCGTTGCGCCCGACTCGGATCGAATCACGCTCGACGCCACGCCCGAGCCCCCCAGAGAGTGCGCGCGTCCGTTCGGACGGAAATGCGCGCAAGATTATTTGGGTGAGCTCCGCGGACCGCGCCGCTTCGCGCGCCGACCCCACTACGGCTGCCTTCTCGCCCCGCTGAGCACGACGCGGAAAGGAACGCCATGGTCCCTCGATCATGACTCGACATCCGCACGCTTGGCTCGTCGCTCTTTCCACATGCATCGCGCTCGTCGATTGCGGCGGGAGCACACCGACGCCCGTCGCGAGCGCGCCCGTTGCGAGCGCGCCCGGCGTGACCTCGGCCACTTGCCGTCAGGCGACGGGTGGGCGCGGCGGGAGCGCGACGGTCGTCGCGGCGGCGCTCGCGTTCCGCGACACGCTGCCGCCCGCGTCGCGCGCGAGCCTCGAACGGCCGCTCGCGCGTGCGGGAATGCTCGGCTGTTCGAACCTTCCCGTCGGTCTCGTCCCGCGCGCCGGCTTGCGCCTCGGCGATCTCGACGCGACTCGGTACGCCGTCGGAGCGCGCGCCGTGGATGCTCCACATCGGCGGGCACCACACTGCGTACAACTTGGTATTCAACGGGAAGGAAGCGGGCGCGACGCCGCTCGGCACGAGACCAACAGCACCATCGCGAGCGCGATGCCGGCACCGCACATCGAGACGCAAACGGCGTGGGCGGCGCTCGATCTCCACAGGACGTGCCGCACGTCGCAAGTCTACTGCCCGTGCTCGCCTCCCGGCCATGGTTTCCCCTGCGCGCGCGCGACCCGCACCCGCGCTCGGTGCGGCGATGCCAAGTGGGTACACGCCGCCCGGACCGCGCCGACGACCCTGCTGCAGCCTGGATCGATCTAGGCGCGAGCTCTCGCGACGCCGCTCGCTTCGACTACGGCCCCCACGAGCAACCCGCGGAGCGCGTGCACGACGGACCGTCGCCGAGCGTGCTGCATTTCGGCGCGCTCCCCGAGCACAGCACGGTCCATCCGCAGCCCTTCTGCGCGGCGCACGTCAGTCGCGTCGACAGCGCGGCGCATTCGTCGGGGAAGCCGCTGCAGAACGAGCTCGAGTTGTTCCACGTGCACCCCGACTGCCCTCCGCACGCGGTCTCGTTGTGGAACGAGCTGCACGCCGCGACGACGCCGCGGCATGAAGGGCCCGACGACCAGGAGCAACCCGGCGCGGCGGAGCACTCCCCGTAGCCCGGGTAGCTCGCGCACGTCTGCGCCGTCCCCGTGCACGAAGCGGCGACGCAGCTGCCGTTCGAGCACGCGAACGCCGGGGCACACTCGTAGAGCGTCGAGCAAGTCCGGCGACATTGGTAGTCGACGATGTCGCAGGCGTAGTTCCCACAGGCCGACGCGTCGTTGCTCGTGCACTGCGGGGGTTTGCAGCGACTGTCGACGCAGTAGCGGCCCCCGCTGCAATCCGAGTCGGAGTTGCACCCGTCGGCCGGAGCGCATGCCCCCTGCGCGCCATAGGAGCTAACGAGGCACCGCTCGCCGGTGTCGCAGTCGGCGGAAGTGTCGCAGGGCCACGCGCCGGAGTGCGATGTCGCCACGAGGCAGCCCGCGACCGCCACGAGAGACGGAACGAGGAAGAAGCGCGCGAGGAGCATCCTAGAACGTCCCGTCCAGTCGGACGCCGCCGACACCCAACGAGAACGATTGAACGGACGGAGCTGCGCCCACTTTCGCGGGCGCGAGCGACGGACGGAATGCATACGACGCGATGAACCCCGCACCGCCGATCCCGACGCCGATCCACCCGAGCGTGTTGACCACTCGCAGCGAGTCGAACGTCGCGTGCTTCGTCGTCGCGGAATCGTACGAAGCGAACGAGGCGCCGGCGGCAATCACGCCCGCCGCCGCGAGCGTGAGCCCTCCCCACCGGAACACCTTCAAATAGGTCGGCGTCGCCTGCTCCCGCGCGTCCACTCGATCGCGCTCGTCCTTTCGCTTCGCCTCCTCGACGGCGAGCGCCGCGCGTCGTTGCCGGTCGGCGGCGAGAACCCGGTCGCCGTCCGGATCCAGGCTCACGATCGGATCGGCGACGTCCTCGAAGACTTCCTCGTGACGCGCCTCGGGCTTCGTCATCGCAGGGCCATCGTGCAGCCACGGATCGGTGGTGTTTCCAGGAGCGGCGCCGAGCGCGGCAAGCGCGGTTCCGATGGGAACGCCGAACCCGACCCCTTCGACAGCACCGCCCGCGAGCTTCGAGCTCGTGACCGCGACCGCGGCGCCATTCGAATCGACCATCGGGCCACCGCTGTTTCCGGGGCTGACGGGCGCGTCGGTTTGCAGGATTCGAATGCCGTTGCGCTCGCGTAATGCGCTCACGATCCCGCGCGTCAACGAGAACGCGAGCTCGAGCTTCGCGGGCGCGCCCGCGACGTAGAGCTCTGCGCCCATGGTCGGCTCCGCGGCGGCGGGTGCGAGGCAAGGCACGCCGCTGAGTCGGTGGGAGGGGCGAAGCAACGCGACGTCCGTGCGCCACGCGACACGCACAGGTACCGCAGCGATCTCCACGCCGTCGCGCATGCGAAGCATGACGCTCGTGCCTTCGAGGACGTGCGCGGCCGTGAGTACGAGCCCGTCCGATGAGATGAAGAAGCCGCTCCCGAATCCGTCTTTGCCTCGCACGACGACCGTCGCGTTCAGGATCTGCTCGGCCCCGTCGGGCATCTTCTTCGTGATCGGCGCGCAGCGCCCGAACGTGGTCGAAGGAAACGTAGGATCTGCGACCGCGCGGCTGGACGTGCTCGATGTCAGAGCCTCGCGAAAGCGCGCGCGCACCAGGAGAGAATCGAAGGCGCTGAGGAGCAGCGTGACCGCGATCCGCGATCGGTTGGATTCGGGCACCCCGAAGACCGCGCCCCGCGTCAGCACTTTGTAGACGACGCTGTCGCGCGCGACGTCAAGGAGCTGCCACTCGACGGCGAGGCCGCAGTTGATTCCCGCCCTCGTGTCGCGGCAGTCGAGCGCCCGCACGATCCCGCCGACACGGAACTCGGCGCGGCGCGACTCGTCCTTGTCGAAGACCAAGTTCTCGGCGCCGACGGCGCCGAAGCCACGCTCGCGCAGGCGCTCGATCAGATGAATCTTGTAGTCCGCGCCGGCGAGTCCGACTTCGTCGCGGGCGTCGAGCCGCACCACCAGGTTCGATATCCCGATGGGCACTCTCGGGATCGGAAGCGACGGCGCTGGAGCAGGTTTGACCGCGTCACCGGGCGCCGCTGAGGCTGGCCTCAAGCCGAATGCCGCGCACGCCAACAACGCGCAGAGCGCGGCTCTCGAACGGAAGGTCGTCACGGGGCCGCAGAGTATGCATGTTCGTGACGCCCGGACAACGGCGGAGACGGACCAGGACGTGGCATTCATGTTCGATATATCGGAGCGCACCGCGCGCAGGTTGCGCGGAATCGAGCGGCGGCACGTCCTCGGCGCATCGCTGCGCGGCTTCGCGCGCCCGAGCCCACGACTGACGACGGCCTTCTCGATTCACCCGTGAATCACCACGACGCTCCCCACCGGCAACCCCGCGCGCCCGGGATTGATCCCGTGCCACCCCTGCGGCATCGTCGGCAGCGTCTTTCCGAATACGTACTGCGCATCGCGCGGCGACAAGTTGATGCAGCCATGACTGCGCGGCATTCCGAAGCCTTCATGCCAAAACGCAGCATGGATCGCGATCCCGCCGACCAAGTACTGCACGTAAGGAACGTCGTCGTACCGGTACGCGTGCTCCGCCTCGTCGCCTTCCTTCTCCGCCGGCTTCTCCTCCGCCGACATGCGACTCGTGACGTGCTTTTGATAAACGCGGAACGCGCCCCATGGCGTGTTCTTCGTCTTGCCGCCCGCGCCCGTCGACACGAGCGTCGCAAACGTCGGCACCGCCCCCTGGTAGATGACGAGCGTCTGCTTGTAGAGGCTCACTTCGATCCACAGCTCGTTCGCGGCGATCTTCTCGGGGCGAGACGCGGCCGGCGCTGCGTCGAGGCGCGTCGCCTCGCCTGCCTTCACCGCGTACTTCACGCCCGCCTCCGGCGTGAGGGCCGCCGAGATCGCGAGCGGCGACGAGAGCTCGTGGTACTTCGCGCCTTTGATCGTGATGTCGGCTTCCGCGACCTCGGCGTGCGACTGGTACGCCATCGCGACGTCGGTCTTCGTGACGACGTCGCCGGCGATCTTGTAGACGCTCGGGACGATCTTCGTCTCGACCGGATACCTCGCCCACACCATCGGCAAGTGCTCGCCTGCCTGCCCCGCCGGCGCGAGCTCCACGCCGTGGAATGCGGACAACGCCGCCGCTTTGATCCGATCCGCCGGAACGACGACGTGCTCCGTCGTCAGGTAGAACGAGCGACCGTCGGACTCGAACGCCGTCAAGAACGCGAGGCGCGTCCCGTGCTGGATGAAGCCCGCGCGGAGCGGCTTCTGCATCGCGAGCCACGGCATCGTCGCCGGCACCTGCGCGTGGTTCTCGACGAACGACGGCATCGGATCGACAGGCAGCGCGGTCTCCGGCCACAGCTTCTCGGGCGGCGTCTTCGCGCGCGTGTCGGCGACGAGCTTGCGCCACGCGGCGACGTCGCCTTCGGTCGCCTTCTGCTCGTCAGGCGTCGGCACGCGCGCATACGTCTGCGCTCCTTGCGACATGCCGTAGCCGTACGGGAGCGGCGCCGCACGCGGCGGGAACTTCGCGGCGGCGACGACCGTCGCGTCGTCGAGATCGAGCGTGACGCCGTCCTTGCCGGCGCAGACGAAGCCCGCGGGCTCGAGCTTGTACCACTTGCCGCCGCAATTCACGGCGTCCTTGCCGTCGTACGGCTCGGCGCTCCGAACCGCGCGCGCGCCGGCGCGGATGTAGCCGATCATCCCGTTGCGATCGTATTGCGGCTTCTCCCAGATCCACGACGAGAAGGTCTTCGTCGAAAGTTGGGGAGGAGGCGGCGGCAGCGGCGCGGGGGCCGTCGACGCGGACGCCGATGCGGTCGGGGTCGAGGTCGAGGTCGAGGTCGTGGTCGTGGTCGAGGTCGAGGTCGAGGTCGAGGTCGAGGTCGAGGTCGACGACGACTTCGTGACCTGCGAGGCGGCCCCGCAAGCAACGAGTGTCGTGCCAAGCGAGACCTTGACGATCAACCCAATACGCGAACGGCGGTGCTGCGACATCCCCTTGGCTATGGCATGACTCGCCTGCAGACGACAAAGATTTCTCCAAGTCCGGCCGCGGGTGTATCAACGAAAGGGGAAGGGAGACGATGGGACGTACGGTCATCGTCGGCGACGTTCACGGGTGCGCGACGGAGCTCGATGCTCTGCTCGACCGCGTCGCTTTCTCGATGGGCGACCGCCTCGTCTTCGTGGGCGACCTCATCGCGCGCGGGCCCGACTCGCTCGGTGTGCTCGACATCGCACGGCAAACCGGCGCGGTCATCGTGCGCGGCAACCACGAAGAGAAGCTCCTTCGTTGGCGCTCGAAGAAGCAGAGCCACGCGAAGGGCCTCGGCAAGAGGCCCGATCCGCTCGGACGCATTCACGCGAAGGTCGTGCGGTCGATGCGCCCGGTCGACTGGACGATGCTCGCCGCTTCGCCGCTGTCGTTCGACTTGCCCGAGCACGGCGCGCGCGTCGTGCACGCGGGTGTGCTGCCTGGTGTGCCGTTCGAAGAGCAGCGTCGCCAAGCGATGATGCGCATCCGCTCCGTCGGCGCGCGCGGCGAGTGGCTCGAGAAGGGCGGGCGCGTTCTTTGGGGCGCGATGTACGAGGGACCGCCGCACATCGTCTTCGGTCACAACGCGATGCCCGAGCCGCAGCTCCACGAGTGGGCGACCGGAATCGACACGGCGTGCGTCTACGGAGGACGCCTGACTGCGATGGTGCTCCACCATCGCGAGCCTGTCCCGCGCGGGCGCGATGCGCGCAAGCTCCTCGTGTCGCAGCCCGCAAAACGCGCGTACTGGGGCGACAAGGCCGGCGCCTTCGACAAGCTCGACAAGCTCGACAAGCAAAAGCGCGTGGCGTGACCACCGCGTGGTCGCTTGCTCGGGCGGACACGCACGATGACGCGACGAACGCGCCGTGCGACTCTCGAACGCGCGGAGGCAGAGGGAAGACATGACGACGACGGCATGGCGCATCGTTGCGGCTTCAGGGATCGCGTGTCTTTCGGCGAGCACACTGGTGCTCGGCTGCGGCGGCGACGACGCGACCGTCGCGACGAACGACGGCGGTGGCGCGGACGGCACGAGCGGCGACGGCGCCGCGGACGGTCCGGTGATTCCGAGCGACGGCGCGACGACCGACGGCGCTGCGGACACGGGATCCTCGGACACCGCGAGCGACGTGCGAACGACCTGCGATGCCGCGGTGAACGATCCTCGCAACTGCGGCGCGTGCGGCCACGATTGCCAAGGCGGCGCGTGCTCCGACGCCGGGCTCTGCCAACCGATCGTCCTCGCGACGGGACAGACGAACGCGGTGAAGATCGTCGTGGACTCGACGTCGGTCTACTGGGCGAACAACACCGATCCTGGCGCGGTGATGAAGTGCGCGCGCGGCGGATGCAACACGACGCCCGCGATCCTCGCGCAGGGTCTGCACGCGCCGCTCGGGCTCGCCGTCGACGCGACCAACGTCTATTGGGCGAACGCGAACAACGTCGGCGGCGCGATCATGAAGTGCGCGATCGGCGGATGCGGAGGCACTCCCACGACGATGCTCGCGAGCCCCGGCGTCGCGCACCACATCGCGACCGACGGTACGAGCGTCTATTTCACGGACGGCGCGAGCGGCAACGTCAACAAATGCCCGGTCGCGGGCTGCGGCGCGGGACCGACGGCGATCTCGACGTCGCAGAACGGCGCGCTCGCGATCGCGACGGATGGCACGAGCGCGTTCTGGGTGAACTTCGGCGCGGCGAACGCCGTCGCTTGCTCGGTCACCGGATGCGGCGCGACGCCGACGGTCCTCGCGGCATCGCAGGCAGGTCCGTACAACGTCGCGATCGACGCCACGCACGTCTTCTGGACGAACGCCGTCATGACGACCGGAACGGTCATGAGCTGCGCGAAGACCGGATGCGCGAGCAACCCGACGACGATCGCGACGGGCCAGGCCAACCCCTGGGATCTCGCGACGGACGGCGCGTTCGTCTACTTCACCAACTTCGCCGGTGCAGCGAGCACGATCATGCGCTGCCCCGTCACCGGCTGCGTCGGCAGCCCGACCGTGATGGCCTCCGCGCAACACAGCGCGTCCGGCGTCGCCGTCGACGCGACGAGCATCTACTGGACGAACACCGGCGACCAGACGGTGATGAAGCTCGCCAAGTAGAGCGTCACTGCGGGCAGTGCGACCCGATGCACGCCGCGACCTCGGGATCGCACTTCATCTGCAAGCAGCCGAAGTTCGCCCCGCACTCGTTGATGTGCTGGATGAAGCAGTTGAACGCCTGATCGAAGAAGAACTGCGCGCTCGGGCAACCGCGCGATACGCAGTCGCCGACGCACGACACGCGCACCGTCGGCGGCATCGTTCCACCGTCGATGCATCGCGTCGCGCACGTGAGCATCTCGAGGCAGCCGATCGTCGTGCACATCCCGCAATCGGGCTCGCAGTTCGTGCAGGTCTCGTACGGCGGTTCGCACTTCTGGTTGCCGCAAACGGCGCACACACCGCAGTCGTGCGCGCACGACGCGCACGTCTCGGGCGTCTTGCAGAGGCCGTCGCCGCAGCCCATGCATTTCCCGCAGTCGTCGGGGCACGTGAAGCAGTCTTCGCGCTTCGGATCGCACTTCTTGTCGCCGCAGCCCGGGCAGTTGCCGCAGTCGGGCGCGCAGGTGAGGCACGTCTCGTTGCCTTTGCAGAAGCCGTCGCCGCATGTCTCGGGGCAGACGCCGCAGTCTTGCGGGCACGAGGAGCAGAGCTCGCCGTTGTTGCATTGCTTGTCGCCGCATCCGGCGCAGAAGCCGCAGTCGACGGAGCACGTCGAGCAGCTCTCGTTCGATTTGCAGACGCCGTCGCCGCAACCGGGCGGGAGCGTGCCGCCGTCGGCGCCGGCATCGTCGCCCGTGGCGCCGAGCAGATCGACGTCGAGCGGCGTGCGATCGCCACACGCGGCGACGAGCACCGCGAGCAAGAACGCAAAGCTGAAAAGCTGCCGCGCTTCTTTCGAGAAGAGGGCGATGCCGCGCATGGATGGCCTCCGCGTGGAGGAGCCTAGCGGATATTCCGCGGCGGCGCGCATTCGCGTACGATACGAGCATGACGTCCGCCTTGCTTCGCCTCACGGCACCTGTCGCGCTCTTCGCCGCGGTTCACGGTGTGGTGCTCACGTCGGCGCTCCCTGCGATCGCGCAGACCAAGCCCGCGACTGCCCCGGGCGCCGCCGGTGGCGACCTCGTGCAGCGCGCGCAAAAGCTCTTCGACGAGCAGCAGTACGAAGAATCGATTCAGGTGCTCAGCGCGGCGCTCGTCCGCCCGAACAACACCAAGCCGCAAAAGGTCGAGATCTACCGCCTCCTCGCGCTCAACTACATCACGCTGGGCAAGAAGGACGAGGCCGACGCCGCCGTTCGCGGTCTCCTCGCCATCCAACCCGACTACGAGCTCCCGTCGAGCGAGTCGCCGCGGTTCCGCGACTTCTTCAAGGCCGTGCGCGAAAAGTGGATCGCCGACGGCAAACCAGGCCTCGTGACGGACGCCGAGCCCCCCGCGCCGTCCGTCGCGATGCAGCACTCGTCGCCCTCGCAGGTCGAGCCACGCACCGAGATCGCGCTCAACGTGAAGCTCGAGGATCCGAAGGGGCGCATCGACAGCGTGAAGCTATTTTACCGCAGCGGATCGAAGGACAAGTTCGTCGAGATCGAAGCGAACATCGACGAGGGCGTCGCGCGCGCGAAGATCCCGCCCTCTGCCGTGAAGCCGCCGTTCATCGAGTACTACTTCCTCGGCTACGACAAGAAGGGGCTCGCGATCGTGTCGCGCGGTGACGTCGGCGCGCCGCTTCGCATCGCGGTGCCCGAGCCGAGCAAGGGATGGGTGCTGCCCGTCGCGATCGGTGGAGGGATCGTCGTCGTGGGCGGCGCGTTCGTCATCGCGGCACTTGCGGGCGCGTTCAAGGGATCCAGCAGCACGACGACGAAGCCCGGACAGTCGACCGTGACCATCGGTGTGACCGAGCCGATGGGCGCGGGCTTCCGGTTTCGCTGACGGATGACCGCGGTCACGGAAGAGAGCCGCTATCCGTACGTCGTCGTCGACGTCGACGCCGAGCGCTCGGACGAAGCGAGCGCGGAGCTGTTCGAGCTCGGGGCGCAGGGCGTCGAAGAACGCGACGCGACGACGCTACTGAAAGGTGCGGCGGGGAAGACGACGCTGGTAGCGAGCTTCGCGACGCACGACGAGGCGAACGAGGCGATCGCCGCGCTGTCGGCGGAGTGGTCGCCGCGCCTCGACGAGGTCGTCGGCGACGCTTGGCGCGACGAATGGAAGAAGCACTTTCATCCGTTCGCGGTGTGCCCGGGCATCGTCGTGCGGCCGCCGTGGGAAGAGTACGCAGCGAAGGACGGCGAGCACGTCCTCGAGCTCGAGCCGGGACGCGCGTTCGGCACGGGGCTCCACGAGACGACGTCGCTCGTCGCGCGCGCGCTCCACACGCATCGCGCGGAGCTCGAGGACGCGCGAATCCTCGATGTCGGATGCGGCAGCGGGATTCTGTCGCTCATCGCGCTCGCGCTCGGCGCGAAAGAAGCGCGCGCGATCGACGTCGATCCGGACGCGGCGGCGGTCACGCGCGAGAACGCCGCACGCAACGCGATGACGGAGCGCGTGAGCGCCGACACGACCGACGTCGCCAAAGTCGCCGCGCGCTATCCCGTCGTGCTCGCGAACATCGAAGCCCGCGTCCTCGTCCCGCTCGCGCGCGCCATCTCGGAGCGCGTCGCGCCGGGTGGGCTGCTCGTCTTGTCGGGCGTGCTCGTGCCGCAACGCGACGAGGTACGCGCGGCGTACGCTCGTTTCGACGATGCGAGCGCGGAGGTGTTCGAGAAGGGCGAATGGATCGCGCTGGTCCTCCGTGCGAGGGGCGCGTGAGCTCGGGCGTTCGCGCGCCGATCCCCGGTCTTCGCGCGGGCGAGCACGTGCTTTCGGGCGCCGTCGCGCACTACTTGGTCAACGTGCTTCGCCTACGCGCAGGCGACGCGTTCACGGCGTTCGATCCTTCGAGCGGCCTCGAGGCCGACGGCACCGTCGTGCGCGCGGATCGCGACGGAGCGGTCGCTCGTTTCGGCGAGACGCGCAGCGGCGGCGCCGTCGCAACGCGCGAGATCATCCTCGTCCAAGGTCTCGCGAAAGGCGACAAGTGCGATGCGGTCGTCCGCGACGCGACCGAGCTCGCAGCGACGCGGATCATCGTCGCGACGACGGCGCGGAGCATCGTGAAGCTCGACGCGGAGCGCGCGGCGTCACGTCAGGCGCGCTGGGAACGAATCGCGAACGAGGCGGCGCGGCAATGCGGGCGGAGCGCGGCACCGATCGTCGACGCGCCGTGCAGCTGGGAAGAAGCGCTCGCGCGCGTGCCCGCGAATGCGACGCGTTTCTGCTTGTGGGAGCGCGCGACCGAGCCGCTCGGCTCGCAGCTGTTGCGCGCGCTCACGACGCCCGCGCCGCTCGCGTTCGCGATCGGGCCGGAGGGCGGACTCACCGAAGACGAGGCGCGATTCGCACGAGACGCGGGTTGGGCGGTCGTCACGCTCGGGCGGATCACGCTGCGGACGGAGACGGTTGCCGCGAGCGTCCTCGGCGCGGCGCTCGTCCTCGGCGGGACCGCGTAGCCGACGGCTATCCCTTCCCGGTCTTCTTCCTCGTGCCGCGCGACGATGGCGGCGCGGCGCGATCGCGCGGCCGCTTTCGGCGCGTCGATGTCGTCGGCTCGATGCCGCTCTGCCGCGACGACGGCGGCGGCGCGGACATCATCGGCGTGCTCTCGCGGATCCCGTCGCGCAAGCGCGCCGCTTCGTCGTCGCGTCCGCTCATCTCTGCGATCGTCGCGAGCGTCTCGAGGATCGGCGCGCGCGCGGCGTCGACGGGTCCAGTCGCCTGCAGGAGCTCGGAGAGAATCCCGCGCGCCTCGACGAGCTGCCCCGAACGCACGAGGGCGTCGGCGAGCTTGCGCCCAAAGACGATCCACGCCGCGGACGCTACGCGCTCCTCGAAGCGCGCCATGCACGTGCGCGTCGCCGCATAGCCATCGGACAACGACGCGATCGCCGCGGCGTGGTCGCCGCGCGTCGATCGCATGCGCGCCGCTTCCTCGACGAGCGCGAACGCCTCGAAATCGGCGCGACCGCGGATCGCGTGCCAGGCGCGCAGCTCGATCGCCGCTGCGTCGTTCGCGATCGCGTCGGCGGCATGCGCGTGGATCTGCTCGATGGCGCCGGCGGGTGCGTCGCGCAACGCGACGAATCCGAAGATCGTGTGCGCGACCGAGAACGCGTCGTCGTCGTGTCGCAGGAAGCCGGCGGCGGCGAGGGCGTGGAGCGCCGTCGCCACCTCGTCGGTGCGTTCGACGAGCGACGCGATCTCGCGCGCGGTGCCGCTTCCGACGACGGCGACGGCCTGAAGAGCGCGTCGTTCGGGCGGCGCGAGCGCATGCACGCGCGACTCGACCAGCGCCCTGAGCGTCGTCGGGATCTCCTTCGCGCTTCGATTCTCGGCGCGCCACCGAAGAAACTGTTCGAGGTAGAGCGGCTCGACGAGGCGATCCGATCCACGCGCTTCCGTCGCCGGCACGCGTCCCGCCGTCGCGCTCGCAGGGTTGACCAAGCGACGCGCGTCGGCGCGCGAGAGACCGGTGAGCGGCATGTCGCGCACGGTCGCGCACGGGGCAGGCGCGGAGCCGCGCGTCATCAAGACGACGAAACCCGGAATCGGATCGGCGAGCAGCTCGTCGACGAGCGCGCGCGACACGCCGTCCGCGCGATCGGCGTCATCGATGGCGACGACCACGCGCGCTCCACGTGCGCGTGCGACGGCAGCGTGCGCCGCGTCCCGAAGCGCGCCTGCGATCTCGCGCCGCGCATTCGGAGAGTCACCTGAGGTGCGGTTACCGTCACCACCGAGCTTCGCGATCAGCGCGCGGGCGTGTGCGAAGCCGACCTCCGATCGCGGCAGCGGCTCGACCGCGATCTCGATCACGCTCGCGCCTTCGTCGCGCGCGGATGCAGCGAGCTCCGACAAGATTCGCGTCTTGCCCATGCCAGGCGCGCCCCACAGCGCGATCGCCGACAGCCCCGCCGGCTTCGCGAGCTCCGCGCGCGTCCACGCCAAGTGACCTTCGCGACCGATCAGCGCCGGCCCTGCCGACATCAGCGACTGCGACGGCGTCGGGATCGGGATCGGCGGAGGCGCTTCCGTCGCCCGATCGCGCGACGAAGGCGCTCCCGGGAAGAGCGAAGAGTGTTGCTGCGTCCAGCTCTCCGACGAAGCTTTCGAGATCGCCTGTGCGAGCGCCTCCGCGTCCGCGTAGCGCGCGATCGGATCGAACGCCATCGCGCGCATGCAGACCTCGGCGAGCGCCGGCGGGATGCGACGGTGCGGCGCGACCACGCGCGGATCCGGACGAGGCTCCCTCATGTGCATGCGCACGACTTCGACGGCCGACTTGTGATCGAACGGCACGCGGCCGGTCAAGAGCTCGAACAGGATCACGCCGACCGCGTAGAGATCGACGCTCGGGCCCGTCACGCCGTCGACCGACTCGGGGGCGACGTAGTGCGGCGTCCCCATCACGCGCCCCGCGTCGGTCAGCCGCTTCGCCGCCTCGACGCGCGCGATCCCGAAGTCGATGACTTTCACGCGGTCGCGATCGAAGACGATGTTGTCCGGCTTCACGTCGCGATGCGTGATGCCCATGTGGTGCGCCTCGCCGAGCGCCGCGAGCGTGTGACGAAGAATCTCTGCGATGCGTGCAAACGGAAGCTCGTCGCCGCGCGCGAGCACCTGCCCGAGGCTCGGACCGGTCAGCACCTCCATCGCGAGGAACAGGATCCACTCGCCATCGATGCCTTCGACGATGGCGCGGCCGAAGTCGAAGATGCTCACGACGTTCGGGTGGTTGAGCTGGCTCGCGGTGCGCGCTTCGCGCATGAAGCGCGCGGTCACCTCTTCGAGGAAGACGCCGGGGAGCTTCGACGGCTCGACGATCTTCAGCGCGACCGGTCGAACGAGCGATCGCTGCACGGCGCGATAGACGCGACTCATCCCTCCTTCGCGCAACAGCTCGAGCACTTCGTAGCGATCGGCGATCGTGCGACCGATGAGCGGATCGGCGACAGGCGCGCGCATCTGCCGCGCGCCGCAGTGCGGACAGAACTCTCCTCCAGCGAGCGACTCACCGCACGAAGAGCAGGGGTGCGCGAGCATCGACCCACGATTCGAGCGCGCACCGCCCGAGCGGTCAAGGAGTCATGGGTGCGCGGAAGGGGCTCATGTCAGCGCGAAACACGCCGGAAACCGATCAGAGGCAGCTCTTGAGCTCGGCACGCAGCGAGATCGCCGCGAGAAACATCTCTTCGACGTCCTTCGGCAGATTGCGGAGCGGCTCGACGTGGTTCGAAAAGTCGACGCCGAGCCCATGCACGCTGTCGCGGACAGAGCGTCGAAGGTCCTCTTCGAAGAGCGGCGCGCTCGCATCGACCGTCGGCGCGAGGAGCGTCCAGTCGGCGCTGTCGGTGCGCATCGCCGTCGTGATCGTCGCGACGCGATCGTTGACGTGATCGGAGAACGCGTACACCCCGGTGATGTACTTCGTGAGCGGACCGTCGGGCGTCGAGCTCCCACGCATGCGCGGATCCGCGGCGTCGCAATAGAGCTCGTACAGCGCGTCGCGCACGTCGCCGAGGCGCGCGATCAACGCGCGCACCCGCTCGAGCGCGAGGACGTCGGCGCTGTCCATCACGACGTCGACGAGCTGCTCGAGGCAGAGAATGTTCGCGGCCGCGTTCATGTGCGCGTCGAGCCACCACTCGTGCCCAGAGACGTCGGCCTCATGCTCGAAGGGGGCAGGCGGAAGCGTCGACGGGGTGAAGCCCCCCATCCACGAAGCGGAGTCCGTCGCGCCTTCGTCGCGGCGCGACGGCGACTTGAAACGAAGGTGCGACGTCGTGCGCGATTCGCCGGCGACCCGCGACGCTGCCTCCCCGTCCTTCGCTCCTGGTTGTCTGCCGCTCATGATTCCTCTTCTTCATCCCCCTGCCGCGCCGTCGGACCGCGCAACGCTTGCGACGGGCCGAGCACCTTTTTGCATACTGCACACATCGATCCCTGCTCGCCCTCGATGTTTCCGCGCGTCATGACGCACCTGCGCCCAGGGCATGATCCGCCGTGCAAGTTCCGCGCTATCCTCGCGGCCCCCATGCTCGAGCGCATCGCCCTCCATCAAACTCGCCTGCGCACGCCGGGCTTGGGGCTCGAAGCGAAGGGGGTCGCGCTCGGCGCCAAGGGGCTCGTCCTCTTGCCCTCGATCGACCGCCTCGTCGCGTTGCTCGCGGTCTACACGCGCGAGCATTCGCTCGAAGATCTGATGCCGAGCCTCTCGATTCATCTCGTTCGCTCCAAGCTCGGCACGCGCGAGATCACCCTCGAGATCGCGGCCGAGTCGAGCGATCGCATGGACCGCGTGGCGGAGACCGCGCGCCTCGTCGGCGGCTTCACGTTCACCGGAACCAGTCGGCACTTCGTTCAATACCGCGACGCCAGCGCCCCGTTCGGGTACGACGCGACACAGCTTCTCGCGACCGACGCCGCGCTCGCGCTCTACCACGACAAGTTCTCGCAGACGTACGACGTCGAGAAAGAGCTGAACCTGAGGGCGCTGCTGCTCCGCCTGATGCCTCACGTGGATCCATCGACCACGGACGAAGCGGGCGTGCGGTATCTCGTCGCGGAGCAAGGCTTGGGGCCGGCGTTGATTCATTACTTCGTTCGGTCGCGCGTGGATGGCGAGGTGTGTGTTGGTGAGTGGCCACCCGCGAGCGCTTTCGAAGACGCTCCCATTCGTCGTTACGTCCTCAAGGTGCCGGATCTTCCCGTGCGCATGCGCGTGCTCATGACGAAGACGCCCGGCATCACGAGCTTCCTCCCCGCGGGGCCTGGTGTCGCGGTCGAAATCGGATATCGCCACCCGGTGGCGCTGCGCGCGTGTCCCGTGTTCGACCCGAACGGTCTCGTGTTGGTCCGCGGTCGGGGCGACGAGCCATGGTCGTTGGATCGCTTGCCGCAGATGGGTGACCTTCGCGCCTTCGCGCGCGTCGAGCTTCGCGGCGCAGACGAGCCGCTCGTCGCGGCATCGAGCGCGACGTCGCAACCCGACGCGGTGCGCGTGCCGCTTCGGGTTCTGCCGTCGGCGGCGGCGTGGCGCAACGTGACGGCGACGTGGATCGCACCGAACGAGATCCCGCTTCTTCGTCGGCTCGCGTACGCGCTGCCGCACCAGACGATCGCCGCGACGCGCATCGCGGTGACGCCGCGCGGAGCCTTCTTGCGATCGGCGATCGGCATCGAAGCGATCCCGCTCGGCACCTTCTTCGTCGAGATCCACGCCGGCCTCTTCGTTCCCGCAGGCTACGAGGTCACGCCCGCGGTCGCGCCCGAGGTCCTCTACCGCGCGCTCGGCGCATCGCCATCGCAGGCGATCTTCATCGGCGCCGACGCGCGCGCGATGTCGATCGACGAAGCGTCGTTCGTGCCGCTCGAGACGGCGCTCCTCGAAGCGAAGGCGTGGGAGCCGCTCGTGGCCGACGCGATCGAGGCGGCGCTCGAAGAGAAGCCGATCGATCTGAAGCTCGAAGGTCTCGGCTTGTTTCCGCTCGGCGCCGCCGAGCTCCCGGCGCCCGACGCGTTGCCTGCGCTCCCGCCCGCGGAGAAGTGAACGATGGCGACGCCCGACCTCGGCGGGATCGCGGACCGTCTGTTTCGCGACTTCATGGCGCCGCTCGTCGTCGGCGGCGAGATGAAGACGCACAAGCCGATCGGCGCGAAGGTCGCGCTCGCGATCGGCGCCGAGCGCGTCGCGGGCGATCCCGAGCTCGTGTCGCACGTGAACCTCGCGCGCGTGCGTCGCGCCCGGCAGATCGTCGCGATCGATCGTGTCGTGAACGCGACCGAAGTGGAGTGGGCGCTCGCGTCCGCGCTTCACGACATCGTGCAAGCGAACCATCCCGGCTTCGACGGCGCGCTCACGCGAAAGAGCGCGACGAAGCTCCTCGCGATGGTCGACGCGACGCTCGATCGCACGCCTCCGCCGATGAATCTTCGCGACGCGGTCTCGCGGCACACGTGGTTCGCGCGCCTCTTCGAGATCACCCGCACGGACACCGACGTCGCGTGGTGGGTCGGGTCGAGTCAGTTCAAAGGGGTCGATCCGCCGGCGCGACTGACGGCATGGCCCGAGCTCCGGCGCGTGAACGTGACGCGCACGCCGAGACCGCTCATGGACCTGCCGGCGGGCGGCGCGGCGATCGAAGGCGCGCGTCTCGGGTCGAGCGTGTCGGCGTTTCTCGCGCTCACTCCGCTGACGGATCTCGCGACGTGCGGACGTGCGGCGCCTGCGTTCGCATGGAGCGCCGCGACGCTGACGCTCGTCGCATCGACGCGCGGGCGAACGCTCGCGACGCGCGTGATGGAGCGCGAGTCGAAGCCCGCGATCGACGCGGCGCTCGGGCGCGCGACGCACGAGCTCATCGGTCGTCGCGCGTGGAAGGCGGCGCACGTCGCGTTCGAGCTCCTCGCCGAGCGCGCGATCGCCGACGCGCAAGCGGCCGCAAAGTCCCCTCCGAAGGCGAGCACGTCGAACGACGCGGCCTTCGCGCGCGCCTTGGGGGCGCTCGTCGCACGTGCGCGGATCGCCGCGGACGTCACGTCGATCTCGACGGTCGAGCGCGCGACGCTGCTGGCGACGCTCGAACCGCTCGCGACGTCGAGCGCCGCGCGCGACGTCGAAGCCGCGATCGCCGCAGCCTCGCATCCGTCCGCGGGCTGACGACTTCGCGACGCTTACTGCTTCGAGAGCTCGACGACGCGATCCGCGACGCGCCCAGGCTCGACGTCGCACGCGCCGGAGAACGTAACGACCGCGCCTTTGATCTTGTCGCCCTGCCCCTCGCCTTTGCCCATGCCGAGGATCGTGATGAGCGTCGCGCGCGCCGCCGTGTTCGTGCGACCTTCGTCGTTCGATCCTTTGCATGCTACGGCGAGCAGATCGCGCGCCTCTTGCGCGCGGCCGGAGAGAAATAGCGCCGACGGAACGAGACCGATGCAGATCCCCGTCGCGTACGTCTTCTCGGACTCGGTGTGGCCGGTGTGGTTGATCGCGGCTTTGCAGGTGTCGATGAGCTCGGAGTACTTCTTGTCGCCGTAGATCGCGCTCGCGCACTTGGAGAACGAGTCGCCGGTCTTGTCGGCGCACGAGCCCGACGATCCGACCGCGCCGTGATTCCCGCCGACGGAGCCCGTGCCACTGCTCGGCGGGCTGGAGCTGGGATCGTTGGGGTCGGCCTGGTAGCGATTGGACGCCGACTTGGCGTCGCCGCCGCCGCATCCCGAGAGCACTGCAGCGAACGCGAGCGACCCAACTGCGATGACGACGCGCATGTTCAAATCTTCTTCGCGAACTGCGCCTTGTCGGTCACGGGCTCGACGACGTCGATCTTCTTTTGCATCATGACGCCGTTCATCGGATCCGCGACCATGTCGCCGCTGTTGCGGCCGCTGACTCCGTACTTCCCGTTGACCTTCACCTTCTGGCCGACGACGGGGAGCGGGAACGGGATGGGGACGTTGAGGACGTCGTCCATCAGCGGCTCCTTCTGCGTCTCGCCCGGCTTGAGCTTGTCGAACGCTTTCATCGCGTCGTAGA
>JAYVXB010000238.1:0-19627 GCA_043785585.1 Deltaproteobacteria bacterium
TCGTAGCGAAGCTTCTTGAGCATCTCGTCGCACATGCGTTCGGCGATGACGTTGTCGAAGTCGTCGCCGCCGAGCGACGTGTCGCCCGCGGTCGCGAGGACCTCGAACACGTTGCCGGAGAGATCGAGCAGCGTGATGTCGAACGTGCCACCGCCGAGATCGTAGACCGCGACGCGCTCGTTGCCCGCGAGCTGATCCATCGGGATCCCCGCCGCCGCCGCGTCGTTCGCGGCCATGCCGGAGCCCTGCCCGTACGCGAGCGCTGCCGCCGTCGGCTCGTTCAAGATGCGGAGCACGTCGAGCCCCGCAAGCTTGCCCGCGACCTTCGTCGCCGCGCGCTGCAGATCGTTGAAGTTCGCCGGCACCGTGATGACCGCGCGATCGACCGGCGCGCCGAGCGCCGCCTCGGCCATCGCCTTCGCGTAGCGAAGCACGAACGCGCTGATCTCCGGCAGCGTGTAGTCCTCGCCGCGCGCCGAGATGATCGTCCCCTGCTTCGGCCCCTCTTTCATCTTGAACGAGAAGCGTGACGCGGCCTGCTGCACCTCGTCCGAGCCCCAACCGCGCCCGATGAGCCGCTTGATCGAATAGACCGTGTTGTCGGGATCGATGAGGCGTCGATCGATCGCCGGATACCCGACGAGCACCTTTCCAGACGGGTGAAACGACACCGTCGACGGGATGAGGCGCCGTCCGTTCGGATCGGCGATCGTGAACGCGAGGCCGTCGCGAACGGCGCCAACCACGCTATTTGTCGTACCGAGATCGATCCCGACGGCGATGCTCATTCTTGATCCTCGAAGATACCTGAACCCGCGAACGCTTGCATCGTCCGCGCGCGTGGCTATTCCGGCGCCGCGACCTTCGCGCCCGCGAGCTCCGAGCCCGGCTCGAGGCACATGAGGCGCACGCGCCCGGTCGCGACCGCGCGCCCCGTCTCGTCGGCGACCGTCGCCTCCCACACCTGCGAGCGACGCCCGCGCGCCAGAGGCCGCGCCGTGATGCGCAGCTTGCCGCCGCGGACCGCGCGCAAGAACGACGTCGAGTTCTCGAGGCCGACGACGGAGCGGCCGTCGGGCATCGAGTAGAGCGCGGCGCCCGTCGAGCAGACCGTCTCGATGAGCCCGGCGTGAACGCCGCCGTGGACGATGCCGTACGGCTGCATGTGAACATCGGCGAGCGTGACCTCCGCGACGACCTCGTCCTTCGTCGCGCGTACGAAGCGCATCTTCATCGCGTCGTTGAAGCCGCCGAGGCGTTCGTTCAGGAAAGCGGCGGCCTCGTCGGGGAGCTCGTTCGTCATGCCGTCATTCTAATGGCGACTCGTCAACGCAGTAGGGCAGGAACGAAGACGAGCCCGAGGACAATCACGTTCACGAGAAAGCTGAGGCCGCCGACGATGATCCCGATCCATGCGTGCACCTTCCCCTTCGACTCGGGGTTCGCCTCCGCGGCCTTGAGACCGGCGAGCCCGAAGAAGAACGCGATCGGCCCGAGGATGAGCGCGAGGCACGGGATGATCGCGAAGACGCCGCAGTAGTACGCGGTCAGCGCCTTCGGGTTCTTGTACGGGATGAGCGTGGCGACCGCGGAGGGTTGCGCGTTGATGTACGGCGGCGGCGGCGGGTAGTTCGACATCGCGCGCGAGCCTAGCGCGTTTCATCCTCGATGTCGGAGGCCACGAAGCCACGGCCGAGGCGCGGAGCGCGAGATTGCATGAACACGAGTCTCAGTACCGCATCACCTGCTGAAGCACCGCGACGAGCCGCTCCGCCGTGTAGGGCTTGGCGAGTGTCGCGTTCGGGGCCGCGCCTGACGCGCTCGCGTCTTCGGCGATCGCGGCACCGTAGCCGCTCGTCATGACGATCGGGACGCTCGGATCGATTTTCCGCAGCTCGCCCAGCGTCTCCGCGCCGTCCATGCGCGGCATCGTTCGGTCCAATAGGACGGCGTCGATGTGGCTCGCCTGCACGCGGAAGATCTCGATCGCCTCGACGCCGTCGCTCGCGACGAGCACTTCGAATCCAAAGTCTCGGAGGAGGAGCTGCGTCATCTGCCGAACGTGCGTCTCGTCGTCGACGACGAGGACGACGCCGTGTCCTTCGAGCTTGGGTGCACGACGGCTCGGGCGATGCACCGGCGCCGCTGCGGAGGCAGGGAAATGGACGCGAATCCGCGTTCCCTTTCCGGGAGTGCTCTCGACCTCGATCGCGCCAGCGTGTCCGCGCACGATCCCGAGCACGGCCGCCATGCCCAAGCCGCGCCCGACGAACTTCGTCGTGAAGAACGGATCGAACATCTGCGCGATCGTCTTGGCGTCCATCCCTGCTCCGTCGTCGTGAACCTCGATCCACACGTAGGGGCCCGGCTTCGGATCGCCTCCGGCCGCGGATCGCGCGAACGAGTCGGCGCCGAACGTCCCCGAGCCCGTCGAGACGCGCACCGTTCCGTTCGCCTCGCCGATCGCCTCCGACGCATTGAGGACGAGGTTCATCACGATCTGACGAATCTGTGTCGCGTCGCCGAGCATCGGCGGAAGCGCGCCCGGGAGCTCGCGCACGAGCGTCGCCTTCTTCGCGATGGACACTTCGAGCATGCTCGACATCTCGGCGACGAGCGCGCTGAGGTCCACGGCCTCGCGCGCGAAGGCTGCCTTGCCGGCGTAGGCGAGCATCTGCCGGCAAAGGTCGGCCGCGCGCTCGGTGGCGAGCGCGACGGTGTCGAGGTGCGTGGCCGCCGCGGAGCCGATGCTCGGATCGCGTTTGGCGAGCGCGACGCCGTTCGAGATCACCGTCAGGATGTTGTTGAAGTCGTGCGCGACGCCGCCTGCGAGGACGCCGAGGCTCTCGAGCTTCTGCGCGTGGCGGACGCGCTCGGCGAGCGCGCGCTGCTCGGCTTCGGCGCGCTTTCGATCGCTGACGTCGCGCATGATCGTGACGCGCGCAGGCCGATCTTGATGCAAGAGCGTTCGTCCCCGCAACTCCGCGACGAACTTGGAGCCGTCCTTCCGCAGCCCAATCGCTTCGTACACCTCGGTCGCGTCGCGCCGGATGTGCTCGGCGACGCTCTCACGCGACTCGACGGCCGCGAGCTCCATGAGCGACGCGCCGACCATCGACGCGGGATCGCGGCCGAACATCGCCGCGCCCGCTTCGTTGACGAGGACGATCTTTCCGGCGGCGTGGATGAAGACGCCCTCTGCGGCCGCACCGGCGAGCGTGCGAAATCTCTCTTCGCTCGCGCGGAGCGCGACGAGCGCGTCGTCGCGCTCGGAGACGTCGGAGATGAACGCGACCGTGAGAGGCCCGTCGGCGACGAGCACGCGCGTCGTCATGACGTCGAACGGGAACTCGCTCCCGTCCCTTCGCATGCCTCGCGTCTCGTACCGCTGGGGAAGGGTGTCGCCGCGCGCGCGCTGCGTGACCATCTCCACGATGCGCGTTCGATGCGACGGCGCGATCTGCTCGAGGATCGATTGCCCGCGCAGCTCTTCGACGCTTCCGTAGCCGAAAAGGTTCGCGTACGCGGCGTTCGCATCGAGCATCACGCCGTCGCGCGAAAATCCGATGGCCATGGGCGACGCGTCGAACAGCGCCGGGAGCCAAGCGTGCAACTCGGGTCTCGATGGATGCATCTGGATGTCCCCGCGTGACATTCGAGAGTACGCGCGTCCGCTCGGAATCGGAATCGCGCATGATCTCCGCTGGACGGGTCGCGGAAGCTCGTAGGGATCGCCATCGGAGGCTACGTGCGCCATGGTGTCGGCGCATGCGCCCCCGCCGCGCCCCCAACCTCACGCACGCGCGCGACACGGTCCGCGTCCGCCCGAGCGGCGCCCTCCGTCTCGTTCTCGTCGCCGACACGCACAGCGCTCCGCACCCCGACGCGCTCCGCCACATCGCTGCGCAAGGGCCCGATCACATCCTCCACGCCGGCGACATCGGCGATCTCGCAGTCCTCGACGGCCTCGCCGCGCTCGCACCGCTCACCGCGATACGCGGCAACATCGACGTGCACGCGCCCAACCTGCCCGACGCGATCACGCTCGACGTGCGGGACGACGCGGGCTCCCTCGTGACTCTCCTCCTCTTCCACATCGCGCTCTACGGCCCCATGCTCCGCGCCGACGTCGCGAAGCGCGCGCGCGCGGAGAACGCGAGCATCGTCGTGTGCGGACACTCGCACGTCCCGTTCATGGGTCGCGACAAAGGAATCGTCATCATGAACCCTGGATCGATCGGCCCGCGTCGCTTCCAGCTCCCGATCGTCTTCGGCGTGATGGACATCTCGCGCGAGCGCATCTCGATGCACCACGTGAGCTGCGAGACCGGCTCGCGCTGGGAGCCGGGGCGCTAGGGCGAGGGTCGCTACGCGCTCTTGCGCGCCGCTGAGCGCAAGTACGCGTCCACGTCCGCCGCTGCGCGTCGCCCCTCGGCGATCGCCCACACGACGAGCGACTGCCCGCGCGAAGCGTCGCCCGCGACGAAGAGTCCGCGCTCGGGGGCGGCGACGACGTTGCCGCGTGGATCGGTCGCGAGCGAGAGCGCCTCGAGGAGCGGACTCTTCTCTGCGCCGACGAAGCCCATCGCGAGGAGCGCGAGCTCGCACGGGATGCGAAACGCGCTTCCGGCGATCTCGGTCATCTTCCCTGCGTCGAGCTTCACGCGAACCGCTTCGAGGTGCGTGAGCTTTCCGTCGTTGCCGCCGAACGCCTTCGTCGACACGGCCCAGTCGCGCTCGGCGCCTTCTTCTTGCGACGACGACGTGCGAAGGACGAGCGGCCACTCGGGCCAAGGATTCTGCGGCATGCGCACGAGCGGCGGCTGCGGCATCAGCTCGATCTGCGTGACGCTCGCGGCGCCGTGACGCACCGACGTGCCGATGCAATCGCTGCCCGTGTCGCCGCCGCCGATGACGACGACGTGCTTTCCACCGGCGAGCAGCGCGATGTCGTCGGGTACGGTGTCTCCTGCGATGCGGCGGTTCTGCTGCTCGAGGAACTCCATCGCGAAGTGAACTCCGGCGAGATCGCGCCCGGGGATCGGGAGATCGCGTGGACGGCGCGCGCCGATCGCCACGACGATCGCGTCGAAGTCGCGACGAAGCTCGTCGCCCGTCACGTCGACGCCGACCGCGACTCGCGTACGGATACGAACCCCTTCGGCGCGCATCTGCTCCGCACGAAGATCCAAGATCCCTTTCTCCATCTTGAAGTCCGGGATGCCGTAGCGAAGGAGACCGCCGACGCGGTCGTCTCGCTCGAACAGCGTGACCTCGTGGCCCGCGCGCGCGAGTTGCTGTGCCGCCGCGAGCCCCGCAGGTCCCGAGCCGATCACCGCGACGCTACGCCCGCTCTTCACACGCGCGGGGCGCGGGGCGAGGCCATCGTTCGAGACGCCGTGCGCGATCGCGTAGTCGGCGATCGTGCGTTCGATCGTCTTGATCGTGACCGGCACGTCTTCGAGCTTGAGGACGCACGACGACTCGCACGGCGCAGGGCACACGCGCCCGGTCACCTCGGGAAAATTGTTCGTCGCGTGGAGGCGCGCGACGGCTTCGTCGATGCGCCCGCGGTAAACGAGATCGTTCCACTCGGGGATCAAATTCCCGAGCGGGCAACCCTGATGACAAAACGGAATGCCGCAGTCCATGCAGCGCGACGCTTGCCCGCGCACGTCTTCGTCGGCGGCGGGGATGACCAGCTCGTGCCAGTCGTGGACGCGCTCGTCGACCGCGCGCTCTTCTTCCTTCGCGCGCTCGACCTTCAAGAATCCGCGCGGATCACCCATGCTGCACCTTCTCGCTCTTGCCACGCGTCGCGAGGATCTTCTTCAGCTCGATCGGCGTCACCTTCACGAAGCGCCCGCGCGCCGTCGCCCACGTCGAGAGGAGCTGCGTCCCCTTCTCGCTCCGCGTGTGCGCGACGTGCTCGCGAATCAACGCGTGCACGCGCTCCGCGTCTTCGTCGGCGAGCGCGCCGAGCTCGATCATCGCCGCGTTGCACCGCGTCGCGAAGCGCCCGTCCTCGTCGTAGACGTACGCGAATCCGCCGCTCATCCCGGCGCCGAAGTTGCGACCCGTCGAGCCGAGCACGACGACCTCGCCCCCCGTCATGTACTCGCAGCCGTGATCGCCGATCCCTTCGACGACCGCGACCGCGCCACTGTTGCGCACGGCGAAGCGCTCGCCCGCGCGTCCGGCGAAGAACGCCTTCCCGCTGGTCGCGCCGTAGAGCACCGTGTTCCCCGCGATGACGTTCTGGTCCGCGCGAAAGCGTGCGCGTGTCGGCGGGCGAATCGCGAGGACGCCGCCGGAGAGGCCCTTGCCGACGTAGTCGTTCGCGTCGCCTTCGAGAACGATGAGCGTGCCGTTGACCGCGAACGCGCCGAAGCTCTGCCCCGCGGTGCCCGTCGCCTCGATCGCGATCGTGCCTTCGGGCAATCCGTCGGCGCCGTGACGCCGCGCGATCTCGCCCGCGAGCATCGCGCCGAACGCGCGGTCCTTGTTGAAGATCGCGACCTGCATCGTCGTCGGCTCGCGGTACTTGAGGCTCAGTCGTGCGGCCTCGATGAGCGTCTCGTCGAGCACGCCGTCGAGCGCGTACGCCTGCCCTTCGACGCAACGGAGCGCGCGACCGCTCTCGAGATCCGGCGCGCGGAGCACGTCGGAGAAATCGAGGAGACGCGCCTTCGGCTGCGCGATGTCGTCGCGAACGCGAACGCAGTCGGTGCGCCCGACCATCTCGTCGATCGTGCGGAACCCGAGGCGCGCCATGATCTGACGAAGCTCTTCGGCGACGAAGAAGAAGTAGTTGATGACCTGCTCGGGCGTCCCTTTGAAGCGCGCGCGCAGCACCGGGTCTTGCGTCGCGACGCCGACCGGGCACGTGTTGAGATGGCACTTTCGCATCATGATGCAGCCGCTCGCGACGAGCGGCGCCGTCGCGAAGCCGAACTCTTCGGCGCCGAGGAGCGCGGCGAACGCGACGTCGCGTCCGGTCTTCAGTTGCCCGTCGACTTGAACGCGCACGCGACCGCGAAGTCCGTTGAGCACCAGCACCTGCTGCGTCTCCGCGAGCCCGAGCTCCCACGGCGTCCCCGCGTGCTGAATCGACGAGAGCGGCGACGCGCCCGTCCCGCCGTCGTGCCCCGCGATCGTGATCCCGTCCGCGTGCGCCTTCGCGACGCCCGCGGCGATCGTCCCGACGCCCGACTCGCTCACGAGCTTGACGCTGACCTTCGCCTTCGGCGCGACGTTCTTCAAATCGAAGATGAGCTGCGCGAGATCTTCGATCGAATAGATGTCGTGATGCGGCGGCGGCGAGATGAGCGTCACGCCGGGTGTCGAGTGGCGCACCTTGGCGATGACGTCGTCGACTTTGTGACCGGGGAGCTGTCCGCCTTCGCCCGGCTTCGCGCCCTGCGCGATCTTGATCTGCAATTCGTCGGCGTTGACGAGGTAGCTCGTCGTGACGCCGAAGCGCGCGGACGCGACCTGCTTGATCGCGCTCCGCTTCGAATCGCCGTTCGCGAGCGGGAGGAAGCGCACGGCGTCCTCGCCGCCCTCGCCGGTGTTGCTCTTGCCGCCGATGCGGTTCATCGCGACCGCGAGGTTCTCGTGCGCCTCTTTGCTGATGCTGCCGAAGCTCATCGCGCCGGTGCAGAAGCGTCGGACGATCTTCGCCGCAGGCTCGACCTCTTCGATGGCGACGGCTTTGCCGACAGGCTTGAAATCCCAGAGCGCTCGGAGCGTCACCGGCCGATCGCGCTGATCGTTGATGATGCGCGCGTACTCTTCGTACGACGCGGCGTCCTCGAGGCGCACCGCCTTTTGCAGCGCCGCAACCGACTGCGGCGTCCACAGATGCTTCTCGCCGTTCGCGCGCCACGCGTACACGCCGCCGACGTCGAGCTCCGCGTCGACGTTCTCGATCGCGAACCCCGCCGCGTGCCGCGCGAGCGCGTCCTTCGCGATCTCGTCGAGGCCGATGCCGCCGAGCCGCGACGACGTGCCCGTGAAGTACCGATCGATGACGCCGTCGTCGATCCCGATCGCTTCGAAGATCTGCGCGCCGTGGTAGCTCGACATCGTCGAGATCCCCATCTTCGACAGAATTTTCAGCAGCCCTTTGCAGAGCGCCTTCACGTAGTTCTTTTGCGCTTTCGCGGCGTCGGTCACGTCCCCGAGCTCTTTCGCGCGCGCCAGCTCCGCCGCCGCTTCGAGCGCGAGGTACGGACACACCGCGCCCGCGCCGTAGCCGATGAGGAGCGCGACGTCCGCGACCTCGCGCGGCTCAGCCGATTCGACGATGAGCCCCGCACGCATGCGTCGCCCGGATCGAATGAGCGAGTGATGGACCGCGCCGATCGCGAGGAGGCTCGGGATCGCCGAGTGCTCCGCGTCGACGTCGCGATCGGTCAACACGAGGATGCTGCACCCTTCGTCGATCGCGCGCGCGGCCTCCGCACACAGTCGATCGAGCGCGGTCGCGAGGCCTTCGCCTGGAGAACCGGGCGCGCCCGTCGTGACCGCGAAGACCGTCGACAACGTCGCACACCGAAAGTCGTCCGCGACGCCGCGCTTCAACTGCGCGATCTGATCGCTCGTCAGGATCGGATGCGGCAGCTCGAGGAGCCGCGCCTGCCGTGGCGTCTGCTCGAGCAGATTCCCTTCGCCACCGACGCAGCTCACGAGCGACATGACGAGCTCTTCGCGGATCGGATCGATCGGCGGGTTCGTCACCTGCGCGAACTGCTGCTTGAAATAGCGGAACAGAAGATTCGGCCGATCGCTGAGCACCGCGAGCGCGGCGTCGTTCCCCATGCTGCCGGTCGGCTCTTCGCCGTTCTGTGCCATCGACGCGACGAGGAGCTTCACCTCTTCGCGCGTGTACCCGAACGCCCGCTCGAGACGCGCGCGCTCTTCGCGCGACATCGACGCAAAGGGAAGACTCGGCACCTGCGGGAGCGTCGCGAGATCGATCTTGTTCTCCGCGACCCACGCCGCGTACGGATGCTGCGACGCGACCTGCGCCTTGATCTCGGCGTCGTCGACGATGCGCCCCTGCGCCGTGTCGACGAGAAACATCTTCCCCGGCTGAAGCCGCCCCTTCTCGATGATCTCTTCCGGATCGAAATCGAGCACGCCGAGCTCGCTCGCCATCACGACGAGCCCGCCCGACGTCACGACGTACTTGGCCGGGCGAAGCCCGTTGCGATCGAGCGTCGCGCCGATGAGCGTCCCGTCGGTGAACATGAGCGCGGCCGGCCCGTCCCACGGCTCGACGAGCGCCGCGTGGTACTCGTAGAACGCGCGCTTCGCGTCGATGTGCTGGCTGCGATCGGCCTCGGTCGCCCACGCTTCGGGCACGAGCATCATCATGACGTGCGGCAGCGAGCGCCCGCCCGCGACGAGAAAATCGACGACGTTGTCGAGCGACGCCGAGTCGCTCCCGCCCGGACGAATGATCGGCTTGAAGTCGGCGAGGTGCTCGGCGAACGCATCGCTCGCGAGCATCGACTCGCGCGCCGCCATCCAGTTCTGGTTTCCGCGCAGCGTGTTGATCTCGCCGTTGTGCGCGATGCGCCTGTAAGGGTGCGCGCGGTCCCACGTCGGGAACGTGTTCGTGCTGAAGCGCGAGTGCACGAGCGCGAGCGACGACTTCATCTCGTCGTCGCGGAGATCCTCGTAGAACGCGTCGAGCTTCTCGGGCAGCGCGAGACCTTTGTACACGACGGTCTTCGACGAGCAGCTCGCGAGATAGAAATCGCCGACGCTCGCCGCATTCGCGAGCCGACCCGCGCGCTTTCGAATCATGAAGAGCGTGCGCTCGAACGCCGGCACCGGGCACATGCGTCCGATGAAGAGCTGACGGAACACCGGCATGCTCGCGCGCGCGAGCGGACCGACGGCGCCCGTGTCGATCGGAACGTCGCGCCAGCCGATGACCTTCTGGTTGTGGTAGCGAACCGCGCTCTCGAGCGTGCGCATCTGCGCGGTGCGACGATCCGGATCGCGCGAGAGGAATGCCTGCGCGACGCCGTAGTCGCCTGGGTTCGGGAGCTCGACGTCGCGACGCTCGAGCGAGCGAGCGAAGAATGCGTGAGGCAGCTGAAGCAAGATGCCCGCGCCGTCGCCCGTGTTCGGATCCGCACCTGCGGCGCCGCGATGCGAGAGGCGACGTAGGATCTCGAGCGCCTTGCGAACGACGTCGTACGACGGTTGATGGTTTAGCTCCGCGACGAAACCGAGGCCGCAGGCGTCGTGCTCGTTCTTCGGATCGTAAAGGCCTTGGCGATGCGGCAGCGTCATGACGGCAGCGTAAGATGCGACACCATGACGCGCTGCACCACTATCCGGTGCGTCTCAGATGCATGTTGCGGACATCACAAACGAATTCACGGACATCAGCAGGCGGATGCTCGCGTCATCGGCGACGACGCCGAACAAAGAGCGCGCCGACGAGCCCGAGCGCGCCGAGCATCGCGTAGCCGAAGGACGAGTCGCTCGAGTCGCCCAGGACCGCGCATCCGCACCCGGAGTCGTTCGCGCTGTCCGGGTGGATGAAGTCGGAGCCGGGGGCGCCGTCGACGTCCGCGCACAGGTTCACGCTTCCGTAGCGCGCGCCGGCGGGCACACGCCGGTGCCGATACCGCGCGGCGACGCGGCAGAGTTCAAGGCTAGCAGCATCGAGACGACGAATGGACGCGAGCGCACTATTGACTACGGTTCAATAGAGCGTCAAGGTGACCCATGATGACGACCCACGACGTCCTGATCATCGGCACCGGTTTCGCCGGGCTCGGCATGGCCATTCGCCTCAAGCAGGCGGGGATTCACGACTTCACGATCCTCGAGCACGCGGGCGGCGTCGGCGGCGTCTGGCGCGACAACCACTACCCGGGCGTCGCCTGCGACGTCGAGTCGCACCTCTACTCGTTCTCGTTCGAGCCCAACCCGAATTGGTCGCGCCAGTTCGCGCCGCGCGCCGAGATCCTCGCGTACCTCGAGCACTGCGCGACGAAGTACGGCGTCCGTCCGCACATCCGCTTCAACTCGGGGGCGAAGAGCGCGGTGTTCGACGAGCGCACCGGCGTCTGGACGGTCGAGACGACCGATGGAAAGACGATCCGCGCGCGCGTCGTCGTGTCGGGCGCAGGGCACGCGCTCAGTCGGCCGATCCTGCCGGACATTGCCGGGATCGATTCGTTCAAAGGAAAGATTTTCCACTCGGCGCGTTGGGACGACAGCTTCGCGCTCGAGGGGAAGACCGTCGCCGTCGTAGGCACCGGCGCGTCCGCGATTCAGATCGTTCCGGCGATCGCGGGAAAGGTCGGGCAGCTCTTTCTCTACCAACGGACGCCCGCGTGGGTCGTGCCGAAGCCGGATCGCGTGATCCCGAAACGCGAACGAGATCGTTTCCGCCGCATACCGCTCCTCCAGCGGCTCGCACGCACGCGCATCTACTGGCAACGCGAAGCGATGGGGATCGGCTTCGCCCTCGAGCCGCGCATCTTGAAGCTCGTCGAGGGGCTCGCGCTCCGTTACTTGAAGGCGAGCGTGAAGGACCCTGCGCTTCGCGCCAAGCTGACGCCGCACTACCGCCTCGGATGCAAACGCATCCTCCCGACGAACGAGTACTACCCGGCGCTGTGCCGCGACAACGTCGAGGTCGTCACCGATGGCATCGCCGAGATTCGCGAGCACGGCATCGTCACGAGCGACGGCAAAGAGCGCACGGTCGACGCGATCGTCCTCGCGACCGGCTTCGAAGCGGCCGAAGCGTCGTCGTCGTTCGACGTGCGCGGGCGCGGCGGGCTCACGCTGAAGGAAGCGTGGAAGAACGGCATCGAGGCGTACCTCGGGACGTCGGTGGCGGGGTTCCCGAACATGTTCCTGCTCATCGGGCCGAACACGGGGCTCGGGCACAGCTCGATGGTGTTCATGATCGAGTCGCAGCTCGCGTACGTCCTCGACGCCATCAAGACGATGCGCGCGAAGAACGTCAAGCTCGTCGACGTCCGCGCGGACGCGCAGGCGAAGTACAACGTCGAGCTGCAAGCGCGCCTCGCGAAGACGGTGTGGGCCTCGGGCTGCGCGAGCTGGTACCAGGCGAAGAACGGGAAGAACACGACGCTGTGGCCCGGCTTCACGTTCGAGTTCCGCGCGAAGACACGGCGCTTCGATCCGGCGCCGTACGATGTGGTCGCATTCGAGCAAAGTTGGCCGCAGCCCGCCGTGGAGGCGACGATCGCCGCGCGTGGCCAAGCCGCCGAACAGCGATGAAGTCGTCATCGTCGGCGCGAAGCGACATCCGCTTCGCGACGCGTACCATTCGCTGCTCCGCATGCCGTGGTGGGGCGTGCTCACGACGATCGCCGGAAGCTTCCTGACGCTCAACGCGCTCTTCGCGGTCGGCTACGTGATCGTCGGCGGCGTGCAAGGCGTACGCGCAGGATCGTTCGGCGACGCGTTCTTCTTCAGCGTGCAGACGATGGGGACGATCGGCTACGGCGCGATGTACCCCGTCGCGTTCGGCGCGCAGGTGCTGATGGTCGCCGAGTCCGTCGTCGGGCTCATCGTGACCGCGCTCGCGACCGGGATGATCTTCGCGCGGTTCTCGCAGACGACGGGACAGCTCGTTTTCTCGAGCAGGGTGGTCATCTCGCCGATGAACGGCGTGCCGACGCTCGCGTTCCGGATCGGCAACGATCGCGCGAGCACCGTCTTCGAAGCGCAGGTGCGCGTGTCGGTGATTCGTACAGAGAAGACGCTCGAGGGGGTCACGTTCTATCGCCTCTACGACGCGCAGCTCGCGCGCGACAGATCGCCGGCGCTCGCGCGAAGCTTCACGGTCATGCACGCGATCACCGAGTCGAGCCCGCTCTTCGGGATGTCGCCGGAGGCGTGCACCGCGGACGAGATCGAGCTCGCAGTGACCGTCGTCGGTACCGACGACACCTCGCTGCAACCCGTGCACGCGCGCAGGCGCTACACGCTCCGCGAAATCGTCTGGGGCGCGCGCCTCGCGGACATTCTGTCCGAGCTGCCGAACGGAACGATGCAGCTCGACATCCGGCGCTTCGACGACATCGTCGCGACGAAGCCGACGCCGGAGTTCCCGTATCCGACGGCCTCGTGAATCACGAGGCACGCGCCCCGAGATCGCGCAGCCGCGAATTTGCTCGCGCGCGAAGCGGCTTACTACGATCCGTCTCGTGAGCCCCTCGCGCGCCGTGACACTCTCCTGGAACGGCAAGGAGCGCGCGACGCAAGCGCGCGACGACTCTGCGCCCGCCGCGCGCGTCTTCACGACGGCCGACGGAGCCGGCGAGCTGCACCACGGCGACAACCTCGCGACGCTCCGGGCGCTCGCCGAGACGCGCCCCGCGAGCGTGACGCTCGCGTACCTCGATCCGCCGTTCCTCACGAACCGCGTGCACGAAGCGCTCGTGAAGCAGACGCGAAGCCAGCGCGGCGAGCCGCGAATGCGCGTCGCGGCGTTCGACGATCGCTGGGCCGATCAGGCCGCGTACCTCGAAGCGATGGCGCCGCGCCTCGTCGCGATCCGCGCGATGCTCGCGCCGCACGGCTCCGTCGTGATCCACGTCGATCCGAAGACGAGTCACTACTTGAAGGTGCTCGCCGACGAGATCTTCGGACCGGACAGCTTCGCGAGCGAGATCATCTGGCGGTACCGGCGATGGCCGAGCAAGACGCCGAACTTTCAGCGCGTGCACGACGTGCTCCTCCGCTACCGAAAAGATCCGCGCGCGGCGCCGCGTTGGAACCAGCCGTACGAACCGCTCGCGGCGTCGACGCTCGCCGTGTGGGGGACGAACAAGCAGCGCGCGGTCATCGGCGCGAACGGACGGCGCGAGCGATCGTCGTCGACGTCGGAGAAGACGGCCGGTGTTCCGATGGGCGACGTCTGGGACATCGGCGTCATCGCGCCGATCTCGCGCGAGCGAACGGGCTACCCGTCGCAGAAACCCGAAGCGCTCCTCTCGCGCGTCGTCGGCGCGCTCAGCGATCCCGGCGATCTCGTCCTCGATCCGTACGCCGGCAGCGGCACGACGCTCGCGGTCGCGGCGAAGCTCGGTCGCGCCTTCGTCGGGATCGACGCGAGCGATGTCGCGATCGAGACGACGCGCGCGCGCCTCGACGCCGCGGGATTTCCGGTCGCCGAGAGCGCTTCTAGCGTGGAGGCCGACCGAGCCCGCCGCCCATCGACGACGGCTCCCACCTCAGCGCGTCGAAGATGATCGCGGAGTCTTTGAGTCCGTCGAACGTGTCGTGGATGATGACGCGCATCGTGAACGACTCGCCGGGCGTCACCGGAAACTTCGCCGTGAGCCAGCCGGTGCCGCCGCCGTAGACGTACTTGTGCATCGTGTCGTCGGACATCGCGGTGCCGTCGAACGGCGCGGCGCCGGCGCCGTCGTAGTACGTCCCGCCGAGCGTGCCGAAGACCTGCTGCTGCGGATCGCCGTCGACGCCGACGCAGTTCGCGAGCGCGTTCGTCTTCTCGACGCCCGCAGGTCCCGGCGCCTTCGGACAGAGCTGGAAGAACCCGCTGTTCACGGTGACCGCGAGCCCCATCGCGTCCTTCGCGGCGTTCTCACCCGCGAGCTTGCTGTTCGTGACGAGCACGAAGAACGCGTCGTTCAGCGCCGCGTTCCAGAACTGATTGAACTCGGTCGTGAAGAACTGAAAATCGAAGCTCATCGCCTGCGCGTTCGCCGGCACCTTCACCCAGATCGTCAGCTCGGCCCAATCCTGCACCGACAGCCCGCCCGTCGATCCACCAAAGCTCAGCGACGCGCAGTCCGTTCCCATGAGCGGAATCGCCATGCACGCGTCGTTGATCCGAAACATCGGATCGTCGAGCGGCGCCGACGTGCGCGGCGTCTGCGTCCCCCAAGGACCGTTCGCGAGGCCGAACATCGTGAGCCCGCGTCGCGTCTTGTTCGTGCCGTAGCTCGACACGATGTTCGCTTGCTTGTCGGGCTTCGTCGTCGACGTCCAGAGTCGCTGCCCCGGTCCGTAGCCGCTGACCTTGCCCCACTCCGCCTTGATGAGCGGATCGAACACGGTGCCGTCCTTCGTCTTCGATCGCTGCGCGCAGAGATCCGCGGCGCGCACGAAATCGCGCGGCGTGCCGGGCGCGGGTTGCGACGGGATCGTCTCGCAGGTCTCGACCGGATTGTCGGCGACCCCGTCGCAGTCGTTGTCGATGCCGTCACCGATGAAGTCGTACGCTTCGGGGCCGATCTGCGCGTTGTTGTCGTTGCAGTCTGCAGGTAACGCGTAGCCGTCGCCGTCGCAGTCGTCGTGACCGCAGAGCGATCCGACGTCGAAATCGAGCGCGTCCGCGCCGGCGTCCTCGAAGCCGGCGGAGTGCTTCGAGCCGCAGCTGGGCAGCGCGAGGCCGAGCCACGCCGCGACGCCGCCGACGGCGACGGCGACGCTGCGATCGCGGAGGCGTGACACGCGCATCCGCTACGGAGAGTTGAACGAATCGATCGACTTGCCGGTGGTACCGGTCTGCGCAGACGTCGCCCCGTTGCCGCCGGGCGATCCACCCGCGCCGCCGCCGCCCTGCGTGCACATGTTGTTGGTCGAGGTCGGCGACGTGCCTTTGTAGACCGTGCACACCGACGGGCCGCCGGTGCCGCCCGCGCCGCCGCCGCCGGTGCCGCCCGCGCCGCCCTGGGATCCGGCTGCGCCGTTGCCGCCCGAGCGCGTGCTGCAGAATCCGCCTGCTGTCGAGCCGTTCGCAGCGCCGCCGGGCCCACCGCCCGACCCACCGCCGCCGCCGTTTCCGCCGTCGCCGCCGCGTCCGCCCGACGCCGTCTGGAGCTTGTTCGAGTCGAGGGTGACGCCGCTCGACGAGACGACGACGATCGAGAAGCTGCCGCCGCCACCGCGCCCGCCGTGACCGACGTTGCCGCCGCACCCGCCGCCGCCACCCCCGCCGCCGGCGCCGCCCGAGATGCACGAGCAGTCCGTGCACGGAAAGCCCGAGCCGTGCGCGGTGCCGCCGCCGCTTCCACCGCCGCCGCCGCCGCCGCCCGGAAAGCCGGTGGTGGTGCCGTCTCCGCCCGCCGCGGGCACGTAGCTGGCGAGCGCGTCGACCGCGCCGAAGTCGCCGGCCGCAGCTCCGTTCGAGCCGGGGTTGCCTTGGCCGCCGTTCACCGCGACCGGAGGCGCGCTGCCGCCGTTGTTCGACGAGGTGCCGCCGCAGCTGCCCGAGCCGCCGGGATTTCCTCCCGGCGCGGCGGTGCCGCCGTTCGCGACCTGCACGCCGCCCGTCCCGGTGCCGCCAATTGCCGTGCACCCCGGCGCGTCCGCCCCTGGTCCTCCGCTCGCCCCGAGGCAGCCTCCGCCTCCGCCGCCGTGCGCCTGTCCGCTCGCCGTGGCGCCGACACCTCCCGGCGTCCCCGTCGTCCCGTCCGCACCTCGCGACCCCGCCGAGCCAGCGCCCGCGCCGATCGTGCATCCGCGAACCGCGAAGCCGCCCGTGCAGCTCGCGATGACGACGCCGTACGTGCTCACGCCGTCGCCGCTCATCGTCGTGCCGGAGGCATTCGCCGTCGTGACCGTGAAGAGCTGGAGCTCGCCCGCTTGGCTCAAGTTGTGCGCGCCAACGCCGACGGTGGTCGGGCTGGCGATGGTCGTGATGTTGGCGGCCGAGCGCGCCCAAGCGTTCGCCTTGTCGTACCCGCCGTAGAGGCTGACGCCGTCGGCCATCGACACCGATTCGCCGTACGCGCCCTTCGACACGTAGACGTCCTTCACCGGCGTGGCCGCAGACGCCGCGGCGATGCCCCCTTGAACCGTCTTCTTCGGCATCGCCATCGTGCCGGGGTTCGAGTCGAGCCCGCTCACGGTGTCGACGAAGATCGCCCTGGCAATGTTGCCTACGATCCCGTCGCAGTTCCCGTCGACATTCGCGAGCGTCGGCTTGTCGATCGGATCGGTCGCATGGCACTCGCAGCCGTTCGACGTGCCCATCGCCTGCAGATCCATGTTGAGATCGACGTACGTCGCCACGCACGCCCACGCGCACGACGCCATCGTCCCCATCGGCGTGCACGCCGTCGTCGCGTTCGCGCGATCGACACACGGCTTGGGCGCGCGGACGCAGTACTTCTTCACGCCGTCGCAGCTCCACGTGCCGTCGCACGCGGTCGTGTTGAGGCGATCGCACACCGTGTCGGCCGGGCCGGTGCACGGGAGCGTCTGCACGCAGTTCGACATCGGATCGCAGTACGAGTTGTTCGGGCACGCGGAGTCGTTCGGCGTGTGCTTGCACCCGTTCGTGTTCGCGTCGCAGCTGTCGCTCGTGCACGCGACGCCGTCGTCGCAGTTCTGCGGCTTGCCGGTCGGCACGCAGAAGCCGCCCATGCACGCTTGGCCGTTGGTGCCCGTGCAGATGCTCGGCGCTTTGCAATCGTCGTTGTGGACGCATGTCTTCAGCGGTCCGCTGTCGCTCGCGGCGTCGTTGCCGCCCGAGTCGGGCTGCGACGCGTCGCCGAACGCACCGCCGTCACTCCCGCCGCCATCGTCGCCCGCAAATCCGTCGGTCGCCGACCCACCGCCCGCGCATCCGTACACGACGAAGAAAAGCGCTCCACACACCGGTAGAACACGACGCATTTCGCAATACCTCTTCGCTCGGCGCGCCGCCCCAGACGGCGCCTGAAATTCCAAGCCGGCGACAGTATACCGTTCGCAGCGTTCAAAGCGCGCGACAGATTGCGACGAAATGAAGATGAGACGCTGCGCGTCGCTCGGCGCGTCTCACGCGAGCAGGACGACCTTGCCAATCGCCTTGCGGTCGTGGAGGTAGTGGTGCGCCGCGGGAGCCTCGTCGAACGAGAACGTCTTGTCGACGTGCGGCTTGATCTCGCCCGCCTCGTACATCCGAAGCAAATCCTCGAACTGCGGGCGCAGCAAATCGAGACGGCCAAAGAGGTGCCCCATGTTCGTCCCTTGGACGCACTTGTTGTCCTCCATCAGCTTCATCGGGCTCCACTTCTTCACCTTCATGACCTGCGTCGCCGCGTGAATCAGGCTGCGCTTCTTTCCGGACGAAGCCGCGGAGAGACCGAACGCGACGAGGCGACCGGCCGGGCCGAGCAGATCGTACCCTTCGGTCCACGAGCGACCGCCGACCGGATCGAGGACGAGATCGACCCCCTTGTCGCCGACGATTGCGCGGACGGCGGACACGTAGTCGCCGCGCGAGTCGATCGGGTGATGGCAGCCCGCGTTGCGGAGAAACGCGTGCTTCGATTCGGATGCGGTGCCGAAGATCGTGCAGTCGCGCGTCTTCGCGAGCTGGATCGCCGCGAGGCCGACGCCGCCGGCCGCAGAGTGGATGAGGACGCTCGATCGCGGGCGCAAGTGCCCGGTGAACATCATCATGTGGTACGCGGTCAGGTAGACGACAGGGAGCGCGGCGGCCTCTTCGAACGTCATCTTCGCGGGCATATGAAAGACCTGCTCCGCGGCGATCACGAGACAATCGGTATATCCACCGAAGCGGGGCATCCCGAAGACGCGATCGCCGAGGGCAAAGCCGGTGACGCCGGCGCCGATCGCTTCGACCGTCCCCGACACTTCGTACCCGACGACGCACGGAATTTTCGGCGCGTCGGGATAGAGCCCCATTCGCGCCATCAAATCGGCAAAGTTAATCCCCGCGGCGCGAACGCGAATCCGCAATTGCCCTTGGGCGGGCTCCGGATCCGGTGCTTCGCGCACTTGGAGAACCTCGGGGGCGCCGACCTTCGTAATCCAGATTTGTCGCATCAGGCCTCGTTCGATGTCGCGGACGGTGAAGCGTTCCGTGCGAAGGCGCGGCCCTATTGCCCGAGCGCGCCGCCAATGACAGGTCCGCCCGTTCCACCCGTCGCGACGGTGCCGCCGACCGACGACACGCCGAACGCTTGCTCGAACGCGAAGAAGAACGCGACCGGTTTCACGTCGCCGGGGCGCGCACCGATGGGGAAGCCGAGATCGCCGCGCACGACGACGCGATCGAGCTGAGGAAAGAGCGCGCGCAAGCCGAAGCCGGCCGACTTGTACGGATACAGATTGCTCACGCCGTCCGCCGCGTCGGCCATGTCGAAGAAGACGACGCCGCCGATCTGGCACGAGAGGATCTCGATCGGTCGCGACCGGAATTCGGCGTTCACCGCGAAGACGTCTTTTCCGAAGAAGCGCCCGCTCGGGAATCCACGGAGTCGCGTATCGCCGCCGAGGAGCGTGCCTCTGTTCAGGTAGTTGCGATATCGATTCAGGAACGATCCGTCGAGGACGAATCGGCCGAAGCCGAGGCGCGGTGTGACGACGCGCGCATTCGCTCCGGCAGCCGCGTCCGAGAGGTTGTCGGTCTGCGCCTCCGTCGTCGACTCGACGCCCGCGCGCGCGAGCCCGTCCTGCCCAATGCGAACCGTGTATTGCGCAGCGGCGTACGTGCCAAAGAACGTGCGCGACGATCCGAGCGCCGCGGCGACGGGATAAACGCGCACCCATACGTCGTGCCCGAGGCGATAGTCCTCTTGAAGAGCGAGCGTCTCGAAGTCGAGGACGCGCACGAAGTTCGTCGTGTACGAGC
>JAYVXB010000239.1:0-6579 GCA_043785585.1 Deltaproteobacteria bacterium
CTCGCTTGGCGTGGGCGGCTTTGTCGTCGGGTGTCTGTTCCAAGGCTATCGACCTCCGAGAGACGCGCATTGCGCGGCGCGTGCCGACGCGCGTGGCGACTCGCCGGAGGCACATCCGGTGCATTGCAGTGCGCAATCGCCTCGGTGCAGCGGTCGCCCGCACCATCACGGCCGAGTCGCCACACCCCTTTCCGCCACACACGACCTGAATGCCACGATCGCTCTTCCATCGGAATCACGCCAGCCTCCTCGCGATCGCCGCTACGGCGCTCGCGGGCCCGCTCGCCGTCGCGCAAGAGCCGGCGCCGCGTCCCGCGCCCGCGTCTGCTCCGTCTGCGTCCGCCGCGTCCGCGTCTGCCGCTGCGTCCGCGTCTGCCTCTCCGTCTGCCTCTCCGTCCGCGGCGCCCGCTCCGACGCACACGAAGCACTTCGGCGAGACGCGCATCCAGGACACCACACCGCCGGAGAGCGCCGCTCCGAAGAAGCGCGACGTACCCGACTACGACGGCCGCGGTCCCGCGCCGACGACCGCGGGCGACGTAGCGCTTTGGGTTCCGCGGATCGTCGTGTCGCCGATCTACCTGACGACCGAGTACTTGATTCGCCGCCCGCTCGGCGGGCTCATCATCGGCGTCGAGCGCGACCGACTCGCGCAGCGCGCCGTGGTCCTCTTTACGTTCGGCGGCAAAGAGAAGATAGGTCTCGTGCCGACGTTCTTCGTCGACTTTGGCGTGTTGCCGAGCGTCGGCCTCTACTTCTTCGCGGACGACGTCTTCGCGACGCACAACCATCTTCGCGTTCACGCCGGCACATGGGGCCCCGATTGGATAAACCTCGGGGTGACCGACCGCTACGACGTCGGCAAGGACTCGACGGCGAGCCTTCGAGCGTCGTGGTCGCGGAGGAGCGACAATCCATTCTTCGGATTGGGTCCCGACTCGAAGCAAGAGAACGAGTCTCGCTACGCGGCAACGATCCTCGATGTCGGGCCCGCGTACGATCTCGGGCTCGCGCCTGGAGTTCGTTTGCAGACGGCGGTCGGACTGCGCGACACGTCGTTTGGTGAGGGCGCATGCTGTGGCGATCCATCGCTGCAAACGCGCATTCGTAACGGCGAGCTCACGGCCCCGCCGCGCCTCGCCGACGGCTACACGATCGGATACCAGCGCGCCGAGCTCACGCTCGACACGCGCGAGCGCCGCCCCGCGTCGCAGAGCGGCGTTCGTCTCGCCATCGACGGTCAGCCCGCCGTCGACGTCTCGCAGCGCCCCGGAAGCGCGTGGGTGAAGTACGGCGCGACGGCCGGTGCATTCTTGGACGTCACCGGAAAAGCGCGTGTCGTGAGCCTTTCCGTATCGACGCTGTTCGCGGATCCGTTGAGCGGCGGCGCGGGGGCGATTCCGTTCAACGAGCTCGTCTCGCTGGGTGGCGCCGGGCTCATGCGCGGATTTCTCGCGGGGCGCCTCATCGACCGCAGCGCCTTCGTCGCGACGCTCGCCTACCAGTGGCCGGTATGGGTCTTTCTCGACGGAACGATGCAGGTGTCGACGGGCAACGTCTTCGGCGCCGGCCTCCAAGACTTCAAGGCGGGCAAGCTGCGCATCTCGTCGGGACTCGGTCTTCGTACGAACAGCTCACCCGACCATCAGTTCGAAGTGCTCGCCGGCTTCGGCACCGACACCTTCGACAACGGCGCGAAGATCACATCGTTTCGCCTCGCATTGGGAGCAACCCGTGGCTTTTAACGCATCTCATTGGACGTCTCCAGTCCTCTCCCTTGCGGCGCTCGCGCTACTCGCCGGGTGCGGCGGCAGCTCGCTGGCGTCGCGTCGCTTTCCGCTGCGAGACGTGATGTGGAAGGACACGGACGACCGCCCCTATCGCGTCGACTGCACGCCCGATCCGAAGAAGCCGGCGCATCCCGTTTGTGCACCGGAAGAGTACGAGTCGCCGTTCGTGTGGGATGGCCTCGACGCGATGCTCCTTCACCCCGTGACGCGCCTCTTCGCGGTCGATCCGGCAGACGAGTCGGTGAACGTCAATGCGTTCGACGAAGTCCCCGACTCGACGTGGTTCTCGAATCGGATTGGTCGAAAGCAGATGACGGTCGAAGAGGTCGTGAAGGGACCGTGCGACGACAAGATTCTCCACGCCGACGATCCGGACGGCACGTGGGTGATCGATCAAGGAAAAGAGAACGGCGCGAACCCGGGCTTTCGCGTGAACATCCCCGGCGTCGGCAAGTTCCTCCTCAAGGCCGACGAGGGGGATCACCCGGAGCGCGCGACGGGGGCGACTGCCATTGCGACTCGCTTTTATCACGCGGCCGGATTCTGGACGGGTTGCGACTCGGTCATCTACGTGAGGCGGTCGCTCCTCAAGCTCACGCCGGGCCTCACGCATAGCGACAATACAGGCGTCACGCGCAAGTTCGGACAGCATCAGCTCGACAAAGTCCTCAATGGAGCGGCTCGCCGCGGCGAGCTTTACCGCATGGTGGCGTCGAAGTGGCTCCCCGGAAAGACAATCGGGCCCTTTCGGTACGAAGGGGTGCGCCCGGACGATCCGAACGACGTCGTCGCGCACGAGGACCGGCGCGAGCTTCGCGGACAGCGGCTCCTCGCAGCCTGGCTGAACCACTTCGACTCGCGCGAGCAGAACTCGATGAACACGTGGATGTCCGTCAACGCGAAGGACGCCGACTCGTCGCCCGGACACATCCGCCACTGGATCCTCGATCTCAACGATTGCTTCGGCAGCGAATGGCAGTGGGAGAATCTGACCAAGCGGATCAATTTTTCGTATTACTTCGACGCCAAAGACGTCGGGCGCGACTTCATCACGATGGGCATTCCCGAGCGCCCGTGGGACAGGATAAAACGGCAGCCCGACGCGGAGATCTTCGGCTTCTACGAAGCTGATGTCTTCGAGGCCGAGGGATGGAAGGCGGGGTACCAGAACCCGGCGTTCCTGCGAATGAGCGAGCACGACGGCGCGTGGATGGCGCGCATCCTCGCGCGTTTCACTACGGCACAAATCGAGGGCGCGGTCGGAGTCGGAGACTTCACGCAGCCGAAGCACGCCGCCTACCTCGCCCGCACTCTCGTCGCGCGCCAAAGCAAGATCCTCTCGCGCTACTTCGCGAAGCTGTCGCCGGTCACGGACCTCGCGGTCGAGGGGACGCAGCTGTGCGGCGTCGATCTCGCGCGAAAGACGAATACGTACGCCCTGTCACGATTTCGGTACTCGGCGATCGTCCACACAGGGGCGGACCTCGAAGCGACGCAAGCCGCGGCGGTGACCGTCTCTCCGGACGCGACCGACGGGCGCGTATGCGTAACGCTGCCGCACGTCGCTGCGGATGGCGGCGAGCGCGATGACTCCCCTTCTCGCTACATCGTCGTGAAGCTCTCGAACGGCCAAGCTGCCGAGCCGCTCCGCGCCCACCTCTACGATCTGGGGCCGACCCGAGGCCATCGCCTCGTCGGGATCGAGCGATGAGCACACTCGTACGCCACGTCCGGTCGCTCGCAGCCTGCGCGGCATTGGCAGGCATCGCGGCGCATGCGTCTCCGGCGCACGCCGAGCAAGAGAAGACCGTGCAATGGAACGAGAACTGGCCTCGCGTCCATCTGGTCGAGGTCGGCGCGATCGTCGGGCTCACAATCGGATCGGTCTTGCTCAACGCGGCTCCGTATGCCGATCACGCGCATTGGGCGGGACCGATCCTCTTTGATAGGCCCGCGCGCAACCTCTTCAAGGGCACGACGGCCCAGACTCAGGAAGTGGCCGCGCTCACGAGCGACTACCTCTACAAAAGCATGGTCCTCGTCCCGTACATCGTCGACAATTACATCGTCGCGCTCGGCGTCCACCAAAACGCGGATGTCGCGTTGCAAATGACGCTCATCAATCTGCAGTCGCTCGGCCTCAGCGGTGTCATGACATTGGCCGCGGAGCACGGCGTCGGCCGCGAACGCCCCTACGTCCAAGACTGCGGACCGGGGGTGAACGTGCCCGACAAAGTCGGCTTCAATCACTGCGATCGCGGGTTCACCGATTTTCAAAGCTTCTACAGCGGCCACGCGGCCGCGACGTTCACGATGGCCGGCCTCACGTGCGTCCACCATCAGCACTTGCCGCTCTACGGCGGCGGCGCTGCGGACATTCTCGCGTGCGTGACGATGGGTGCGCTCGCGACGACGACCGGCATCCTGCGTCTGGTCGCGGATAGGCACTACGCATCGGACGTGCTCGTCGGAACAGCAGTGGGAATCATCAACGGATATCTCTTGCCGTCGTGGCTCCACTACGGATTCGGCGACAGCCGAAAAAAGGTGTCGACCGTCATGAAGACCTCCTTCGGCTACGTCGCGCCTATCCCGCAGGTCTATCAGGGGGGCGGCGGATTGGGCTTGGCGGGCGTCTTCTGATCGGTGCCCGTCGCGAGGAGCAGCTCGCTGAGGATTTCCTGTGCCGGCCGCGCGGGCGGAAGCGGCCCGGTCTCGCCCAGGAACGGCCAAACGGCCGCGCGCAGCTCGCTCGGAAGAACCGTCTCGAGGTATTCGAGCGCCGTCCCGCGATGGCGCACGTCTTCGAGATGAAGCGCGCGGAACGCCATGCGAAGGGGCTCTCGCTCGAGATGCAGCGAGAGAATGGTGAAGATGTGCTCGAGGCGGCGATCCATACGGTCGCGCGCGAGCAGGTTTTCGACGAACGCGAGTGACTCGGCCTCGGTCGCGTCGTCGTCGTACTCTTCGACCTCGAGTGGCTCGGCGCTGTTCTCCGCTTCGCGCGCAATGGCCTCGACGACCTTGTCACGCGAGACCGTGATGCCGCTCTCGCCGTCAGTGATCTTCAAGAGTGCGCGACCACACTCGTAGCGCACCTCGAAGCGCTGGTCGGCGATCCCGAGAAGGAGCCCGTCGGCGGCGCGTTGGGTCGGGCAATACGCGAGCACGCGCGGAATCCGTCGGCGGACGGAGAAGTCCATCGCAGGGTTGAGGAGCGCGTCGACGAGCTGACCGGTGACGAGCGGGGCGACCTTGCGGAGGGCGAGTTGCGCGTCCGCCCTCAGCTCGGCGTGGGCCAAGAAGAGAATCGCGAACGTCGCGAGCTGCGGCTCGGTGGGTGGCCAATCGCGAAGCGCCTGGCGCGTTCGATCGACCTTGCCGGAAAGGACGTCCTCGGCGCGTGAGAGAAGCGTCTTCGGACTCCCGAGGACGGCGGTCGCGATGCCGGCGCTCGCGTTCGGATTCTCGTCCGTCGTTCGAAGCACTTCGACGCGCTGGATGAGCTCGTCCCGCACGATCGTGTCGCGCGTGGCGACGACGGACGACTGAGGTGCATCGAGCGGCGGAAGCTCGAGCTTCTGCGCCCCCTCGCGCAGTCCCTCTTCGAGCGCTTCGACGTATCCGACCTGCAGTCGACGCGCGATGGGCAGCGTCGCCAATGCGAGCGCGACGACGACGCCGAGAAGAATGGACGAGTGCCAACGCGCGATGAGATGGAGCATGAGGATCGCGATGCCACTGCCTATGACGGTCCCGAGGCGATCGAATCCGACGTCGATGAGCGCCTTCGTCGAACGCTTTCGCTCCTCGGACAACGGCGTGTAGAGGAGCTCGTACGCGGACCGGAAGAGCGTATTTCTCTGGATCGCTTCGGCGCCACGCAGGAGCGCAGAGCTGATGAGCCCGGGTACGGCGAGGCCGATCGCGCCGCCCATGATGACGATCCCGGGGAGCACGGCGATGTTCACGGCGAGGCCCAGCTTCTCCATGGCAAAGCGCCCGAGCGTGAGCTGCAAGAGAAACGACAAGACGCTCACGGCGAGCCAGAAGAGCGAGAAGAAGGTCAGCAGCGGCGCCCCCTTCCCGTACGCGGCGGCCGCCTGCGCGCTGAAGATGTAGTCGAGGAGCGTGGACATCGCCGCACCGAGCGCGACGAGCAGCGCGAGATTGCGCAGGAACGGCGCCGTCCTCAGCACCGCAACGGCGGAGAGCGTCTCGGGCGACGCGGCCGCCGGAGTCGACGAGATCGAAGACGTCGACACGAGCGGCGCGGTGCGTGCGCGAAACACGAGCGTCCCGATGCAGCAGCCCGCATTGAGCACGGCAAGGCAGAGGATCGTCGTAGGCAGCTCGATCAGCGTCGACGCACGCCACGCGGCGAGGCCGCCAAGCACGCCACCGAGCGTCGCGCCGCTCGAGATGCGCGCGACCGCGGATTTTGCCGTGTGGGGATCGAAGCGTTCGTTGATGAGGGACCAGAACGTCGAGATCATCACCGGGCTGAAGATTGCGGTGTGCAGATACACGGCGACCGCCGCGACGGGCGCAGAGACGAACCCGAGGGCCCACTCGAGCGCGAGACCGGTCGCGCTCATCGCGAAGAGGACCGGCATCACCGTCGCAGGGGAGTATCGCGCCATCAAGCGCGACAGCCACACGACGGCGAGCAGCGAGAGCACGGCGGCCGCCGCCATCACGATCGGGAGCGACGCGGCGTGGAAGCTCGTCAAGAAGAGCGCGTCGCGTGCGGCCTTCCCCGCCACTTGCTGCGCGATCAACGCAGCGG